>JAEYWK010000127.1 GCA_023431345.1 Pseudomonadota bacterium | reverse complement strand
CCCCGCCTCCCTGTTATCCCCGAAAGCCGTCACGGCCCGGCAAACGCCTTCCCGTCGTAATGGTACCGCCGAGTGCCGCCGCTCCAGGGCAAGAGCAGCGGCTCGAGGCCGCCCGCCGTCGTCGTGTCGGGCGGGAACGGGTAGCTCTGCTCGGTCCAGCCGATGGCGCGCGACGGCTTCAGCTCGATGTCGAAGCCGCGCTTCGCGGGCGTGAACGACACCGCGCCCAAGATGCGATCTTTGCCGAGCGAGCGCCCCGTCTCGGCGGCGAAGATGCGCACCAGCCCGTCTCCTTGAATTCCGTAGACCATCAGCGCGTGGCGATCGACCACGTCGCCGCCGAGCGCCTTGCTGGCCTTGGCGTGCAGCACGGCGCGCACGATGATCTCCGCCTTGCCGTCGCCGGTGAGATCGCGCGCCGTCGCGTCCAGAATGTCTTTCGGGTCGGCCACGCCCACGGCGATGAACGCGTAGCTCAAGCCTTCCCGAAAGCCCTTCCCGAACACCACGATGTCTTTGCCGTGGATCAGCACCCGCTCGGGGCCGCGGTCCCCCGCCACGTCGGTGACGAAATCGAACGTCGGCTTACCGGAGACGCCGCGATCTTTCTTGTACAAGGCGTAAACGCGATCGAGCAGCTCGTCGGCGGAAGGCGGGCGCGGCGCGGGCGGAGCCGCCGGCTCGGCGCTCTTCGCAGAAGCCTGCTTCGGCTTCTTGCCGCTGCCTGCGGCGCTCTGCTTCGGCGTAAACCCCGTTTCACCGGCGGCTTCGAAGCCCTTGCCCTTCCACGCGAACGTGCGGCTGCCGACGCTCTGCCACGGCAAGAGCGTCGCGCCCATGTCACCCGGCTGCACCTCCGAGAACGATCCGGGCTCGAAGCCGGAAGCCTTGCCCTGCGCGATCTCGATGCCCGCCCGGCTCAGCTTGACCTTGTTCTTGATCTCGCCGTCGCTCGTCTTGATGCCCGTCTCGTGCGCGAACGCCAAGAACGGCTGATCGTCACGGCCGACCTTGATCACGGTGAGCACGTTCCGATACTTATCGGCGCTGCCCACGCGTTTTTCGACGACGATCTCGTCGCGCCCGTCCCCGTCGAAATCCACCAGCTCCAGGCGATCGACGTAGCCGGCGTCTGCGACGCCCAAGTCAGCGAAATAAAACTCTTTTCCGCCGCGGAAATGCGGACCTATCACGACCAGGTTCCCGCCCCACACCGCCACCCGCTCGACCATGCCGTCGCCCGAGACGTTGCCGTAGGCCTCGCGCGCCGGACTGGGCGGAAGCCCCTTGGCCTTGATGATGGACTCTTCGAGGCCTTGCTCATTGGCCATGAGCAGCGCCGGCATCGCCTTGCCAGACTTGGCTGAGCTCGTACCCACGACAGCCTTCACGCTGCCCGCAGCGTCCGCGTCCGTATACGTGACGGTCGCGCGCAGCCCCACGCGCGTGCGCGCCGCCTCCGGGAACGCCGTCCACGGGATCTGCGCCTCCACCGAGAGGCCCTTGGCCGTCGGCGCTTCGACGATCTTGGCGCCGTTGACGCTCGCGCCCTTGATCTTGACCGACCCCGCGACCTTGCCCGGCTGCCCCGGGTGAAGCTCAACGGCGTAGGTCTGCCCTTTCGGAAAGCTCAGATAGAGCGTGGCGTGATCTTCCGACGCTCCCGCCGCGCTCGTGCGCACGATCTTCTGATCGAAGATCTTGAGCACGACGTAGAGGCTGCCTTCGTCGTAGGCGAGCGTGACCGCGACCCGCGGATCGCCGCCGCTCGGCTTGCCGTCGAGCGTGTCGCTCAAGTCGGTCATTTTGTTGGGCCATTCGCGCAAATCGCCGTCGATGCGGATCTTCACGTCGTCGACCGGCTCGGCCGCGATCACGCGACTGCCGGCGGCGGCCGGGGCCGTCGCCGCCAGCAGCGCTAGCCCGAATAAGCGTAGAGCGCGCTTCATGAGCCTTACTTCTTCATGCGCAGCGCGGCCTGCTGCTCTTCGGCTTCCAGCTCGGCGAGCGCGCGGGCCAGCTCCTCTTGCTCCGCCGCGTCGAGCGCGGCTTCGCTGCCACCACCGCCACCCGCGCCGACCGTCGCCTCCACGCGCGCCTTCGCCGGCTCCGGCTCCGGCGGAGCGAGGCCCATCTTGCGCTTGAGCGCGAGCAGGTCTTCCTCCGCGCCCTTGGTCTGCTCGAGCTGGCTGAACTTGTGCGCCAGCACGTCACCCGAGTACTCCTCGTTGAGCTCGGCTTGAGCGGAGGCCTCCGCCTCCATCTGCTCGATCTTGCCCGCCATGCGATCGAACGTCTCGAACGCGCTGGCGTTGCGCAGGCCGCCCATCGTCTCTTGAATGGCCTTCTGCGCCTCCGCGCGCTTCTTGCGGGCGATCAGCAGGTTCTTCTTGCGCTTGGCCTCTTCGATTTTCGAGTTCAGCGCGCGCAGCGCGAGCTTCAGCTGGTCGACCGAGGTCTTCTGCTTCTGCCACTGGTCTTTGAACTGCTCCGCCAGCCCCTCGTGCTCCTTCTTGCGTGCGAGGGCCTCCTTGGCGAGGTTGTCGTCCCCTGCCCGCACCGCCAGCATCGCGCGCCGCTCCCACTCGGTCGCCAGCGCCGCTTCCTGCTGCGTCTGCTTCTCGAGCTTCTTCTCGTCGGCGATCGAGAGCGCGACCATCTTCTTGGCCTCGCCCAGCTGGTTGGTCATGTCCTCGACGATCTGGTTCAGCATCTTCTCCGGATCTTCGGAGCGGCTGATCAGGTCGTTCAGGTTGGATTTGATGAGGGTGGCGAGACGTTGGAAAAAGCCCATGTCGTTACTCGATCTCAGGAAGCGGATTGGACCATGCTGCGCAGAACCGGCACGTGCTCACCCAGCGCGACGTCGATGTCGGCCAGCACGGCCTCGAGCTCGTTCAAATCGAGGTTATCGAGCTCGAGCGCGGCGGCCAGCACGATCTGATCGTTCTCGAGCGCGAAGGCGGTGTGCAGCAGCGCGCTCGCGTTCAGCTCCAGCAGCTTCTTGTAGATGGGCGCCGCTCGCGTGAGATCCTTCGGCGCCTCGCCGATCGCCACTTGGACGACCAGCACCGGCGGCACCAGGAGCAGGGCCGCTGGCGGCTGGTTGGGCCCGATGGCGAGGATGAACGTGCCATCAGGGGTCCGCTCGAAGCTGCGTCCGAGACGAGCGAGCTGCCCTTCGAGATCGTCACTGGTGCGGATCATCGCCCGAAGGGTAGTGCGACGCGGCACCCGCCACAACCACCTCGCGCAGCTCAGGAAACGCGACGCGCTTTGGCGCTTTCGCCGCCCGGCGCGCGCGTGCTGACCGGTGCGCCATCGCGACTCAGCCGTACGGGCACGACCTCGTCCGGCGGCGGAGCCTCCGGCTGAATCGTGACGTGCTCGAGCTCGAAGTCCGACTTCAGTCGATCGGCCACGCTCTTGCACACCTCGGTGCCATGGGCGCCCCGCGCGAGCGTCACGTGGGCGGTGAGCGCGTCGAGCTCCTCCGAGATGCGCCACACGTGCAGGTCGTGGAGCGATGCCACCCCCGGAACGGACAAGATCGCGCGCTCGACGGCGCCGACGTCGAGGTGCGGCGGCGCCGACTCCAGCAAAATGCCCGTGGTCTCGCGCAGCACTCGGTAGCCGCCCGCCAGCACCAGCAAGGCGATCACGAGCGACAGCGCGGGATCGAGCCGCTGCGCGCCGAACCAGAGCGCGCCCACGGCAGCGATGATGGCCGCGACGGAGCCGAGCGCGTCCGACAGCACGTGCAAGAGCGCGGTCCGCACGTTGATGTTGCCCTGGCCGCCGCGCATCAAGATCAGCGCCGAGAGCAAATTCACGCACAGGCCCGCCACAGCCGCGTAGAGCATCGGCCGCCCATGGATCTCCACCGGCTCCATGAAGCGCAGCGCCGCCTCGCGCATGATCATGAGCGCGACGACGAAGAGCACGATGCCGTTCACGAACGCGGCCAGCACCTCCGCGCGCTTCAGCCCGTACGTCCGGAGCTCGGTGCGCGGACGCTCCGCGACGCGCTGCGCGATCAGCGCGAGCACCAGCGCGCCGCTGTCACCCAGCATGTGTCCGGCGTCGGCGAGCAGCGCCAAGCTCCCGCTCAGCCAGCCGACGACCGCCTCGACGCCCATGAAGCCGAACGTGAGCGCGAGCGCCAGGCTGAGCCGAGAGCGCGCGCTGCCGCGTCCCCCGTGCGCATGGCCGCCGTGACCGTGCCCCCCGTGGCCTCCGTGGCCGTGACCTCCGGTCGGCGCCTTGGCTACCGCCTTCGCAGCGCCGTGCCCATGGCCGCCGTGCCCATGGCCGCCATGGTCGTGCTCGTCATCGTGAGAGGGGGACACCGATCCATGTAAGCGCAGCTCGAGCGCTTCGCCAAGCGAGCCCCGCTCTTCCCAGCAAATCCGGCGCCGCCGCATCGCGTCGCGACGCGCCGATTGCACGCTCGAAAATCCTGAGTACACTCGGCCATGTTTGACCGTAATCTTCGCGAGTGCCTGACGTTCGACGACGTCATGCTCGTACCCGCGTACAGCGAGGTCTTGCCCGCTGAGGCCGATGTACGTTCGCGCCTGACGCGCACCATCGAGCTGAATATCCCCATCGTGAGCGCCGCGATGGACTCGGTGACCGAGGCCCGCTCCGCCATCGCCATGGCCCGCCAAGGCGGCATCGGCATCATCCACAAGAACCTCAGCGTCGAAGAGCAGGCCAGCCAGGTCGATCGCGTGAAGCGCGCCGAAAGCGGCGTGATCATGAACCCCGTCACGGTTCGGCCTTCGCAGTCGCTGCGCGAAGCGCTCGGCGTGATGCGCGAGCACGACGTCTCCGGCGTACCCGTCGTCGAAGGTACGAGCGCCGTCGGCATCCTCACCTCGCGTGACATTCGCTTCGAGAAGAACCTCGATCAGCCCGTGAGCGCGCTGATGACGACAGAGCTGGTCACCGTGCCGCCCGGCTGCAGCCCGGAGGCGGCGCGCGAGCTGCTGCACAAGCACCGCATCGAGAAGCTGCTGGTCGTCGACGGCGGCAAGCTGGTCGGCCTCATCACCATCAAAGACTTGCTGCAAGCCGAGCGGAACCCGCTCGCCAACAAAGACGAGCGGGGGCGCCTGCGCGTCGGCGCCGCCCTCGGCCCGGGCGCGGATCGCGTGCAGCGCGCCGAAGCGCTGATCGAGGTCGGTGTCGACGTGCTCGTGGTCGACACCGCGCACGGCCACCACAAGGGCGTCATCGACGCCGTCGCCGACACGAAGAAGCGTTACCCGAACGTGCAGGTCATCGGCGGCAACATCGCCACCGCCGAGGCCGCGAAGGCCCTCGTCGACGCGGGCGCCGACGCGATCAAGGTCGGCATCGGCCCCGGCAGCATCTGCACGACGCGCATCGTCGCCGGCATCGGCGTCCCGCAAATCACGGCCATCGCGGACTGCGTCGAGGTGGCCGATCGGCAGAACGTGCCCGTCATCGCCGACGGCGGCATCAAGTACTCGGGCGAGGTCACCAAGGCCCTCGCCGCCGGCGCCTCCTGCGTCATGATCGGCTCACTCTTCGCCGGCACTGACGAAGCGCCCGGCGAGCTCGTGCTGTACCAAGGCCGCAGCTACAAGGTGTACCGCGGCATGGGCTCCATCGGCGCCATGAAGAAGGGCAGCCGTGACCGCTACGGGCAAGGCGGCACCGCCGACGAGAAGCTCGTCCCCGAAGGCATCGAAGGTCGCGTGCCCCACCGCGGCTCGCTCGCCAGCATCCTGGCGCAGCTGGTCGGCGGCCTGCGCGCCGGCATGGGCTACACCGGTAGCCGCACCATCGCCGAGCTCAAGCAGGGCGCGAAGTTCATCCGCATCTCTTCCGCCGGCCTGCGCGAGAGCCATGTCCACGACGTGATCATCACTGAAGAAGCGCCCAACTACCGCGTCTAGCCGCCGCGCGAGCCGCTACCGCCCCGAGCCGCCGCGCTGTTTGCCGGACGGCTGGGGCGGGCGCCCTCCTACTAGTTCTGGAAGTGCCAGCGTTCCAGCGTGGTGCCGAAGTTCGTGCCGCTGCCCGCCTCCCAGCCCTTCAGCTTCGGATCGGCGACGATGCTGTCGGTGAGAAACAGCAGCGGCAGGCTCGGCAAGCGCTTCGAATATTGAACGAACAGCGCGTCGCGGATCTGCTCGCGCCGCTCGGCATAAAGAGCGCGCTCTTCCCGCTCGACGAGCGACGCGATGACTCCGTCGTACGCCGAATTTCGATAGCTGCGATCGAACTTGCCGTCGTGCAGCGGCAAGCTCCAGTACTTCTCGGGCGCGGCGTCGCGCTCGCCCGTCGTCGAGCTGAGCAGGAGCCCTCCGTGCTTGCGCTTGCGGTAAAGGTCAGAGAGCTTCGCCACCTCCGTCCGCTCGACCAGCACGCCGCCCGCCGTCAGGTCGGTCACGATGCGCTCGGCGAGCAGCTTGTCGACCGGTGAAGGACCGTGAAAGAGCGGTAGCTTCTTGCCGGCCAGGCCGACCCGCCCGAGCTCGAGCTTGGCCTTGGCGGCGTCGAAGCCCACGCGCTCGGTGCCCTCCGGCTCGGTGCCCGGCACCGGGACGTTCGACACCCGCGCGCCTTCGCCGAAGATCTCCCGCGCCAGCCGCTCACGATCGATGGCCATCAGCAGCGCGCGGCGCGCCTCGAGCGGCTCCAGCAGCGGGTTCAGCAGATCCGCGTGAAGGAACGTCTGCAGCTCCGAGGGGCGGATCTTGACGGCGTCCGGGCGGCGCTGCGCGAGCGCCTGCGCCGCCTCGGGCCCGATCGCGTTGGGCATGATCAGGTCGATTTGGCCCGACTCGAAGGCTTGCACGAGAGCGGCGTCCCCCGCGAAGCGCCGCACCTCGACGCGCCGGATCGACGGCTTCGGGCCGTTGAAATGCGGGTTCGCCTCGAGCAGCAGGTGGTCTTCCGCCTTGAACTCGACGACCTTGTACGGGCCGGAGGAGGGCAACACGTTCGTGCGCCGGTGCTCGCGCACCGCGTCGTAGCCGCCCTTCTTGAACGTCGCTTCCAGCACGTGCTTGGGAAGCGGCGTGAGGCTCTCCAGCGCGATCGCGACGCGATCGGCATAACGAACGACCAGCACCAGCGGGCCGTCGACGCGCACGTCGACGATGCGCGGATCGGGCGAGACCTGCAGCGCGAAGCGCAGGTCTTCTGCCGTGAGCGGCTGCCCATCGGACCAGCGCAGGTTGGGCCGCAGCCGCCAGGTGACCTCGAGCTTGCCGTCGGCCAAGAAGCGCAGCGAGTCGTTGGTGATCGACGGCACCTGTTCGACCAGCACGGCCACGCGGCTGTCGTCGAGCTCCGTGCGAGTCGTCCCCCAGGACGCGCCGCGGCTCGCGAGCCCGCCCGTCGCGCTCGGCAGCTGATGGACGCCCACCCGCACCACGTCACGCGCCGACGGAGGCCGTTCGCCGGCGAGCGGAGGCGCGCTCGGGCGCTTCGGGACCTCGGTCGCCCGCACCGCATACAGGCTGGTGGCCACCAGCACGATCGGCACCAGCGCCAGCGTCACGATATCGAGCCATTTCCAAGCCTTCTCCAGGTTGCGGTCGTGCAAGTAGGCCGTCGTCACCGAGACGACCAGCAGCACGGCCGTGATCGCGTACGCGACGAGGAACAAGGTGTCTGCCATCGTCATGTAAGACACGTTGGGCATCGTGTCGGCGACCGAGAACTGAAACGCGAAGCAGGCGAGCAAGGCCGTGACGCCGACGCCCGAGCGCACGTCGAGCCAGCGCGGATGGACGAGCAGCGCCGTGAGCGCCACCAGCAAGATCACGAGCAGCGGCAAGAACAGCTTGGTCGCCGCCATCAAGAGCGGCCGTGTGACGCGCACCTCGAACGCCACGCGGTTGACCTCGGTCGGCTTCCCTTCGCGCGCGATGCTGCCCAAATCGGAGCGGTACGTGCCCTTCGCGACGCGCGGCACGAACACCGGGTCGTAGAGCCAGCCCGTGACGCTGAAGCGCTCGCGCATGCCGCTGCCGGCCAAGTCGGGCACGAGCTCGCCCTCGGTCAGCGGTAGCTCGAGCACGACAGACAAGGTTTGCGCGTCGAACGGGAAGCGCTGCAGCGGGAACTCGCCGCGCAAAGTGCCTCGCACCCGCCAACGGGCCGAGCTCCAGGCGCCATCCTTCTCTTCTCCGAGCAGCGTCCGCTCCGTCTCGGCCGAGTTGGCGATGCGCAGCTTCTCGGGCTCGAAGTCGCCGAGCCATTTGGCCCACAGCTCGAAGTCGACGTCGAAGACGCCGTCCTTTTGGTCGAACTTGGCGACGTCGTGCAGGTAAACGCCGGCATACACGCGCTGGGCGGGTGCGGCCCAAAGCGGCCCCGCGCTGAGCAGTCCCGCCAGCACCAGACACGCCTTCAGCAGCGCGAGCAGCTTCCCCGAACCCCGCTTCGACCTTCCTAACGCGATCATTGGCCTCCCGGAAACACGCGTTCATTCGGGCGTCAACAGGTCTCCGCCAAAACGATCACGGTCGAATTGCCTCGCTGACGGCGGCTGATTTCGGAGGCGACGCCGGGGCGCTCCGGGCAGATTCGGAGTCGTGAAATCGCCTGTCTTGCTCGGCCTGGGACTGACGGTGCTGGCGACCTCCCCGCAGGCGCGCGCCGATGACGCGGCGGCCGAAACTCAGGCGGCCGCAGAGCGCCAAACCACGCCCGCGCGAGTCGATGAGCCCGAGCTGGACGTGCTGACTTTTCACCGCTCGAACTACGCCATCACCGGCTTCACGCGGGAGACGCAGGTCAAGTTTCAGTTCAGTTTCAAATACGACCTGTGGCCGAGCACGAGCCATCACACCGTGTACCTCGCCTACACGCAAAAATCCCTGTGGGATCTGTACGACAAGTCGTCGCCCTTTCGCGAGTCGAACTACGCGCCCGAGATCTATTACACGCACTACCACTCCGAGGTGCACGGCCAGCCCATGCCAGGCTGCGGGCTGTTCGCGGAGCAAATCGGGGTGGAGCACGAGTCGAACGGTGAAGCGAGCGACGCCTCGCGCAGCTGGAACCGCATCTTCGCGAGCGTCGAAGCGACCTGCTACGGCAAGCCCACCTACGGGCTACTCGGCCTCAGGGTTTGGTACCCGCTCGGCATCAGCGAGAACGAGACGATCATCGAGACTCAAGGCTACGGAGAGCTGCTGTTTGGAGTGGGCGTGGATCACGACGAGCTGCACATGAACGGCCTCGTGAGCGTCGCCCTCCGCAAAGGCATCAGCGGAGATCTCTCCAAGGGCAACGTCACCGTCGACGCGCGCTGGCGACCGACTTACCAGCGCTTGCTCGGAA
The DNA here is from genome assembly GCA_023431345.1 of Pseudomonadota bacterium. GTDB lineage: Bacteria > Myxococcota_A > Polyangia > Polyangiales > Polyangiaceae > PMG-095. Next base: position 2,668 of record JAEYWK010000127.1, on the reverse strand, counting down.
AGGCCTGGAAATTCGCGCCCTACGTGTGGCTGCAGTTCTTCACGGGCTACGGGGAAACGCTCGGCACCTACGACAGCGCTACGACCAGCGCCCGCGTCGGCATCGGCTTCACGGACCGCGCCCGCTGAGATCGCAGCGCGATGCCTTCAGCGCTCGACGAACGCGACGTCGTCGATCCAAAAGTCGAACGACGGCTGCCCCTCTGGCGCCGCGAACTCGATCGAGTACAGCGAGCGCGGATCGAACGGCACCGCGGCACCGAAGCCGCGCTGTTTGAACTCTTCCCAAGGCAGGACGTACTTCTGCCAATCGCGCGTCAACGTGCGGATCGTGCCGTGTCCGTCGTAGCAGTCTTTCACGCAGCTACCGCCGAACTCCTCGCTCACCACCTGAGTCATCTTCGCTACCACCCGCAGCGTGGCGCGACCGCGCGCCCAGAAGGTGAGGCCCGCGTAGGCCGAGGCGTCGTAGCAGCGCCGCGGGTTGAGCTCGGCCGCCAGTACCGCGCCCCACTCCGTGAAGCCGGAGCCGCTGGTGTGCAGACCGAAGCGGCTCGCGCCGCGGCTGCCGGGGATGCGGTTCGACGGAAACACCGAGCCCACGCGCGGCTTTTGCTTGCCGGTGCCGTCGTTGAAGGCGATCCAGTAACCCGCGCGTTTGTCGCTCACCGGCATGCGCGTGTCGCCGTCCTCGAAGTCGTCGATCAGCGGGTCGCGGCCGGAGCCGACGCTCGGCGGCTGGCATGGCGTGAACGGCGGCGCCGGCGCCGCCGACTGGCTCGGCGCGGGCTGCACCGACGGCGCGGTAGAGGGCGCCAGACGCTCCGCGACGACCTTCGGCGCCGGAGCCGGGCTGCGCAGCAGTAAAACGCACGCTGCGGCGAGCGCCGCCGCCGACAGCGTCGCGACCGCGAGGCGGTGAGCGCGCGTGGCCTCCCGACGCCGCGCCGCGAGCACTGACGTCAAGGCCGCCGCCTGCACCCCGGGGCGAGGTCGATCGTCCGCGCCCGAGCGTAAGAGCTGCTGCTCGAGCGAGTCGCCTTGGTCGCGAAGGCGCGTGAGCTCGCCGTGCTCGTCGCTCATTTGGCCCTCTCCGCGAACGCTTCGCGCGCCTGCAAGCGACGGACGGCGGCTTGAAACTCGGCGCGCGCTGCGCGTAAGCGCGAGCTGACGGTACCGAGCGGTAGCCCGAGCAGCTCGGCGATCTGCGGCACGCTCTGCTCCTCGAGCTCGAAGAGCACGAACGGCGCCTTCAGCTCGAGGCTCATGTCATCGAGCACGGCTTGCAGCAGCTCGCGCGCCTGTGACAGCTGAGTCAGCCGTTCGGGGCCGGGCGCGCTGGGCTCGTCGTGGTCGTCGAGCTCCGCGTCCGCCAGCTCCGGCCGGCGCCGCAGCGTGCGCCGCCGGGTGGAGGCCACCTTGAGCGCCGTCCCGAACAAGAACGCCCGCTCACTGCCCGAGGCGATCGAGTCGAGCTTGCGGCTCGCGATCAAGAAGACCTCTTGGGCCGCGTCGTCAGCGTCAGCGCCGCTGAGCCCGAAGCGTCGCAGGCTCCGCCACACGAGGTCGAAGTGCTGCTGCATCAGCGCGGTGAGCCGGCGCTCGGCCGCGTCCGCGCGCCGAGACGTCAAGAGACGGATCGGCAAAGCCAGCGGCTCCGAGGGTCGAGATAGCGCGGCAACCTGGCGCACGCTCTTAGCATGACCGCAGCCCCGGCGATCGATCGAAAGAAACGCGGATCCGGCGCGAGTCTCTCGCCAGCGTCCCGCTGTCGATTTTCAAATCGACGCCGCGGCGGGCGGCCATCACGCTCGCATGAGGCTTTCGCTGGGTGACATGAGGATTCGTGCGTGGTCCGTGCTGGCTGGGCTCTCGGCGTTCAGCATAGCGGTCGCGTGCAGCGATGGAGAGGGCACGAGCCCGCACGGCGCGGGCGGCGCCAGCGGGTCGGCCGGCGCAGGCGGCGTCGTCGATGCCACGCCTCTCGCGGGCCGGTCTGGCTCCGCCACGGGCGGCAGCGCCGGTAGCGGCGGTCAGCTGACGGACGCGTGCGCGAGCACACCGCCCGGTGAGCTCGCGTTGATCGACGACTTCGATGACGGCGACACGCAGGCCGCCTACGAGCCCGAGCGCGAAGCCTACTGGTTCACCGTCGTCGACGGCACCGATGGCACGCTCGAACCGGCGGGCGAGCTCTTGCCGGTGCCGGGCGGCTATCGCGGCTCGAAGGCCATCCACCTCAGCGCCAGCGGCTTCAGCGACTGGGGCGCGGCCCTGACCGCCAATATCTCGCACAAAACTCAGGTTCGCTGCCCCTTCAACGCCTCGAGCTTCGCCGGCATACGCTTCATCGCGCGTGGCCACGGGCGCATCCGCGTACAGCTGGCCATGCCCGAGGTCGTCGACAAGGAGTATGGCGGCAAGTGCGATCCGCAAGCTGGCCAAACTTGCTACGACCATCACGGCATCTTTCTCGGCCTCGAAGACGAGCTCCAGCTCTACGAGGTGCCCTGGAAGGAGCTCACGCAGCGCGGCTTCGGCGACCCGGTGCCGTTCGATCCGAAGACCATCATGTCGATCTACTTCTCGATGGAGAAGGATGAGCTACCGATCGACATGTGGATCGACCAAGTCGAGCTATGGGACGGCGTGCCCGGTGAGCTCGAGCC
>JAEYWK010000088.1 GCA_023431345.1 Pseudomonadota bacterium | reverse complement strand
CGCCAGCACCGCCCGTGGATGCCCCCGCGCCACCCGTGGACGCACCGGCGCCGCCCGTGGACGCGCCCGCGCCGCCCGTGGACGCGCCCGCGCCGCCGCTGGGTGTGCCGGCTGCGCCGCCACCGGTGCCGCCCGAGCCGCCTCCGGGAGTGTTGGGGTCAGCTTCGTCGCCGCAAGCGGCCAAGACGGAAGCCGAGACGGCCGTAACAGTAACGACCAGAAAATCTTTGCGATTCAGCGTGCGAGAAGACATGGCTGTTCCTTCTTGGTGGCCAGTTGGCTCAGAAAGCGATCACTCTTGAATGGGAGACGCAGGCCCCGCCTTGCGGCAAAAAAGAGCCCGCCCGCTGCGTCAGTGTCCGTAGCACGCGCGATTGGCACCTCGCAGTCAATTTTGCAGCGCGAAGGTGGCGGCGAGTGACGTTTGCGTTGGAATCTTCGCGCTCGGCTTCAGCCGTCACCCGATAGTGTTGGTCACGTTTCGTGGAGCCGGAGGGCGGGGTCGCCGGCACCACGGCGCAGCGTCGGGCGGCCTTCATTTCCCGCGAGGCGGCGCGGGTTGCCCGGCCTGCCGTCAGTCAGCTCCAGTGCGCCGCGGCTTCCATCGTGTCGGCGCCGTCTTGGCCGCCCGCGACGATGCGCGCGCGAACGTTGCGGGCGCCGCCGATTTCGAGCAATTGCACGCATGAGCCCAAGATCTCGGTCCACATGTTCTCGTCGAACGCACGGCACTCTCTCCAGCGCGCGTGCGTGTAGCCTTTGCGTGACTCGACGACCTCGACGGAGCCGGCCGAATAGTAGTTGGAAAAAACGCGCTGGCTCATCGAGAACAAGGACTGTGGCGAGATCAACTTAGCCAGCATGCTGTAGATGCCAGCCATGTCGTTGCGGGTGCACTGACGCCCGATCTCGTGCACCAGCTCTTTGCCCTCGCCGGTGGCGCTGCGGATGGCGCGAAACAAGTCTTTGTACCACTCGATGGGGTACCAACCGCCGGGGACGATGGCGCCGTAGGTGAAGCCGTTCTTCAGTTCTTCACTCGCGGCGGCGATGGCGGCGACCTGCGCCTTCTCCCCGCGCAGCTTGCCGAGGCTCGCGTGCACGGACCGAAACGCGACGCCTTTGACTCGAGGTGCTTCAGCCATCAGCCCGGTACCGCCGGTGCCCCGAAGAAGCGAGGATGCAGGGCAACCGCGCCGATGGCAAGCGCCAAGCCGAGCAGCAGCGGCAGCCACACCTCACGCAAGACTAGGCGGTTCCTCCGGCCAGCGATGGCGGCGAACGGCACGTTCGACGTGACGGCCGCGAAGCGTTCGAAGCCGTCCGGATGGGTGCGACGCCGCTTGCGGTCGATGTCGAAGGTGCCACGAAGCGCCGTGAGGCCCAAGCTGCTGAAGAACACGAGCGATCCGACGTCCCAATTGACGAGCAGGTGGGCCGCCGACCACACCACGACGGCCCAGAGAAACGGGTGACGCGTCACCCGCAGCAAGCCGCGCGCCGGCTCGGCGTCGGCCAAATGCTTTTCACCACCCACCGACGTGGGGCTCGGCACCATGAACGCACCGACCAAGAACACGAGCGCGAGCGGAATCAGCGTGATCGGCACGTAGTAGAGGGCGAGCGGCGGCAGCGCCAGCAGCTGATAGGGCGCGCCGCGATACGCATAGATGAGCGCCAGCAGCGCGACGAGCGACGCGAGCGAGAACCCGCCTCGATACGCCTTCTCGCCGAAGCGCTCGAGCAACCAGAACCGCAAGCCCGTGCCGGCGACGCCCGCGTGTAGGGCGAACCACGTGATGCCAGCCACGAGCAGCAGCAAGAACTCCACGCTTCATCCATGGTACGGCTCTTCGGCGAGCGCAATCGACTCGCGCTGGCGCGTCGATTCTCGCCGGCGGGCGCGCAGACGACGCGCGGAAGACTGCGGGCTCTGGCGCTGGTGGTAATCTGCGCCGACGATGCGGCTGCTGGAGTGCACGCTCGAGGCGCACGGCGACGGGATTCTGGCGATCCTGAACGACGCGATCGCCCATTCGACGGCGCTCTACGACTACGTGCCTCGCCCGCCCGAGAGCATGGTCGGCTGGTTCGAGACGAAGCGCCAAAGACAGTTTCCGGTTTGGGGCGCGGTCGACGACGCGGGTAACCTCTTGGGCTTCGCTAGCTACGGCACGTTCCGCGAGCGACCTGCGAACAAGTACACGGTCGAGCACGCCGTGTACGTGACGGGCGGCGCGCGTGGCAGAGGCGTCGGCGGCGCGCTCATGCGCCGCTTGATTCAGTCTGCCGAGGCGCAGCAGTACCACGTGATCGTCGGCTGCATCGACGCGGAGAACGCCGCGAGCGTCGCGTTCCACGAAAAGCTCGGCTTCGCGCACGCCGGCACGATCAAGCAAGCCGCCTTCAAGTTCGGACGCTGGCTCGATCTCGCGTTCTACCAGCTCACGCTCGCGACCCCGCGCCAGCCCGTCGACGGCTGACGGGCTCCCGCGGGAGCCGGTGGACACAGCGCCGCCCGCTCGCGAAAGTGCTTGAAATTAGCCTGTTGAAGCGACGAGCCCGACGCCGGGTTCAGCGGCCGAGCAAGAAGCTGAGGCCGAGCAAGATTTCCGGATGCACCGCGATGCCGTCGGTGAAGCCGCCGCCCTCTTTCTGCGAGATGCCGGCGCGGATGTCGAGGCGAGGCACCAGTAGCTTCGTGGCCATCACCTTCAAGCCGACCCCGCCCTCGAGCACGAAATCGGTGTCGTCGCCCATCTCGGTGGAGCTGCCGCGCAAGACGCCGCCGCCGAGCAGCGCGAACGGCACGACGCGCGCCGTCGCCAGCTGCCCGATCAAGTGACCGCGCACCATGTCGAAGTTGGCGGAGCCGGAGCTGCCCGGCGCTTCCGTCTTCACCTGACCGAAGCCGTGGGTGTACTCGGCTTCGATGCCGAAGATGCTCAGCGGAAAGAAGGCGGCGCGAGCGCCGATTTGCCAGCCCGTCGCCTTGAACTCCCCTTGCTCTTTGCCGGGCCCGACCAGGTTGTGATCGGGCGAGACCCAGAGCGCGCCGCCCATGACGCCGAGCTCGACCGTGTTCTTCTTCGGCAGGAAATCAGCCGAGGAAGCCGGCGGCGGCGGTTCGGAGACGGGCGGCGGCGGGGCCGGCGGGGGCAGAGGCTCCACCGGCGCCGGCTCGACGGCAGGCGCCGGCGTGGGCTCGGGCGGCGGGGGTGTGGGCTCAGCGGGCGGCGGGGGCGCCGGCTTCAACGCAGCCAAGCGCTCGCGCACCGTCGTCGCCTTGTCTTCGCCCAGCTTGGCGAAATCAGCGCGCGCCAAGACCGCTTCGTAGGCCTCGATCGCGGCGTCGGTGCGGCCGAGCCGGTCTTGCGCCTGCGCGATCCAGAACAGCGCTTGCACGCTGGGGATGAGCGCGTTGGCCTTGACGAAGCTGTCGAGCGCCGTGACGTAGTCGCCTTTCTCGAACGCGAGCGTTCCCTTGTCGTAGGCCTCACGCGCGGTTGCGCGCTCCTGCTTGGTGGGACCACTGCCGTCCGTGGTCTGCGCCTGAGCGGCGCTGCCCGTGGCGACGAGGAACGAAACCGCAAACGATGCGGCGAGACCGAGATGGCGTCCAATCGACATTCAACCCTCCGAACGAGGCGTTCTCTCATGAGTGCCCGGCGAGCACTCGTCTCAACCTAACAGAGTTACCGCTGCCAGTGAAAGGGACGATGACGAAGGAGCGCCCCGGCGCCGGGCCGGCTTTTGCGCGGCGCGTTTCGATAAGTGCCGCGCGGCACCGTCGCGCGGGCGCAACCGGCGATTCGGCTTCAAGCTCGAGCTCTCCCATGCGGTTACCGCTCGCCTCCGAGTCAGCGGGCGCGCTCCCGGACTGCAGCCCCGAGCGGCTGATGCAGCTCGTTCGCAGCGGCAGTGAAGCGGCGCTCGACCAGATCACGCGCTGCTACAGCCAGCGGCTGCTCGAGGCGGGGCGCCGGCATTGCCGCACCAGCGCCGAGGCGGAAGACGCGGTGCAAGACGCGCTGGTGATCGCGGGGCAGCAGCTGCTTGGCCTACGCGACGATCGCAGCCTCGAAGGTTTCCTCGTGCGCGTCGTGGCCTCGGCGTGCCGGCGCATCAGCCGCGGGCGGAAGAATGACGCCTCCCTCCACGACGCGGATGCCGAGCTCATCAGCGGCGCCGATCCCGAAGAGGAAATGGCCCGCCGGGAGCTGGCGGGGCTGCTCGACACGGCGCTGCTCGCGCTCCCGCCACGAGATCGCTCGATCTTGCTCCTGGCAGAGCTCGAGGATTTCAGCGCAGCGGAAATCGGCGCCGAGCTCGGGATGACGGATGGCGCCGTGCGCACGCGCCTCAGCCGGCTTCGGGCGCGCCTGCTCGAGACGCTCGAGCTCCACTTCGAAAAAAGTGATCGCGCCGTGTAACGTTCGCAGGAGCTGCTGGCTCTTACGAGCATGAGTAAGCAGCTAGTGCCCGTAAACGTTTTGAGCTTCGCGCACGAGGTCTTGCGCGCCGACGTGCCGGTGCTGATCGACGTGTGGGCGGATTGGTGCCCACCGTGCAAGGCGGCCGCACCCATCTTGGCCGAGCTGGCCGAGCGCTACGAAGGTCGCCTCAAAGTCGTCGCGATCGACGGAGGCGAAGCGCCCGATTTGGTCGCGTCCCTCGGCGTGCGCGGCTTCCCGACGTTCATCGGGGTGCGAGGAGGCGAGATCGTGCTGCGCCAAGCGGGCTTCGGCGGCCGCGGGCACCTCGAAGCCCTCGCCGACCAGTTGCTCGACGCGCTTTCGCCTCAGTGATGCTCGCTGTCGTGCGTCGAGGCGGCGACATCCCCAAGCACCGAGAATAGGGGAAATTCGCTGCGCAGCCGGAGAGACCAGCCCGGCTCTTCACGGCGCGACACGACGTCGAGCCACAGCGGCACCAGCGTGCGAGCCTTGCCGGAGACGATCAGCGCCGATTTCAGCGCTTCGCGCGCGCGCGCGCGCTCGAGCTTCGAGTCCCAGTCGATGGCGAGCGCCTGCACGCCTGCAAAGTCGAACGCCACAAAAGCCAGCGCCGACGAGCCGTCGAACACGGCGAGCTCCGGCCAGCCCTGCGCGGCGGCCGGCGGCGACAAGAGCGCACGGGCGCGCGCGAGCGCGAGCTTTTCGCTGCGAGAGGTCACGACCCAAACGCGCTCACCGTCGGGGACGACCAGCACGTGCAGATCGAACGGCAGCAGGGGCGGCGGCGCGAGCGCGTGCGGCGGCTCGTACTTCGGATCAGGCCGATTTTCTGCGACGAAATGCAGCGTCTTGCGAGGCAAACCCGGCGCGGTAGCGCGCCGTTTGAGGGTCGACCGGGAGCGCCGATTCACCTCGGGCGCTTTGGGCGGCGTGCTCAGACCGGAGCTTCGATGCAGCCGCTCGGCCGCGGCCAGGTAGCGCTCGGCCCCGACGTCCAGGCCGAACGTACACCAACCGCCCAAGGCCGAGCTCAGCGACGCGATGCTCGCCGCGGACAGCGGTCGGTTGGCTTCGTCCGCGTCCGTCACGGCGGGCGCGGTCAGCGCGCGGAAGGCTTCGGCGGCGTCGACGCCGCAGGCCGCGCTGAGCGAGCCGTTCGGCGGGACGACACCGGTCAGCGACGCCGAGAGCTCAGCGTAGTCGCGGGTCGTGATCTGTAGGTCTTCGTTGGCCGCGTTCATCAGCGTGTCGATGACGAGGTGCACGCGGTCGTCACCGAGGCCGCTGAAGCACGCCGCAAAGGCCCCGTCCCGCGGCAGCCGCGCGCAGCTGAGCGGAAGTTGCGCCTCGCTGCTTTGCTCGAGCCAGGCGCGCAGCTCGGGCGCGTCGAGCCGCGCGTCGAAGCGAGCTTCGATCAGCGCGCGCAGCTGCTGTCCGCGCAGCTCGACCTCGAAGTCGAGCTGCTCGTGCGAGAGCAGGCCGAAGGCCACGTCGCGGAGCAGGCGGGAGGCAGCGCGCGGCAATGCCCCCGCTTCGGGCGGATCGTCGGGGAAGAGCAGCTGGTGCCGCTCGATCACCTCGCGGTACGCGGGGCCGCCCATCGCGACGCGCAGATCGAGCGGCGCCGCGGAGTCGCGCGCGGGCGCGGTGAGGAACGCGGCGTCGCGCTCGAGCCGCTGCAGGCTCGGGCCACACAGCACGCGGTAGCCGACCGGCTCCGGCGCGTGTCGAAGCTGGCAAGCGGGCGGCGTGAACGGGAGCTCCTCCGGACCCGGGTCGTCGTCGAGCTCGGAGTCTTGTTCTTCGCCCTCCTGCTCCGGGTCGAGCTCCGGCGGCGTCGAAACGGGCGGCAGACCGATGTTCCAAACCCCGGCGCTCACGCGCTGCAGGGTGAGACCCACGGTGCCGCGCAGGACGGCCTCCGGCGAACGCACCCGAAACGACCAGGTCGGGTCGCCGTCGAATTGCAGCCAGCCCGGCAGGTCCATCACGACGTCGACCGGCTGCGCGAGATCGATGACGGCGGCGACGGCGGCCCCGTAGGGTGACTTCACCTGATCGTCGAGGGCCGTGATGGGCAGAGAGGACGGCAGGTCGCGCGCGAAGGACGGCAGCTTGTCGAGCGAGCCCCGGGGACTGCCGAGGCGCAACCAAACGCCGGCGACAGCGGGCACGTCAGCGGACGCCGGCATCAGCTCCGCGTAGGGCCGCCGCGGCGCGGCCTCGATCTCGTCGTCCGCGCTCGAAGCCAGCGGCGGCGGCGGCGGCTTCACGGCCGCGCTGCAGCCGAGCAAGCCGAGCAAGCACCAGCCACAGGCCCCGCGCCGCGCCCGGCTCAAAATTCCTCGTCGGTGCTCGGACCAGGCCCCAGCGCGCGGCGCGCCACGTCGAAGCTGAAACCCTGCCGAGCCAGGGACGCCAGGTCCTTCTGGTGAAAGGCTTGGCGCTCTTCGGCGCTGCGGTGAGGGCCGAGGCGGCGGCGGCGCACGTAGGCCCTGGCCGCCTCGAGCTCGGCCTCCGGCTCGCTCTGCTTGCGCGTCTGCATCAGCTCGCTCGCGACGTCGCTGGGCACACCGCGCGCGGAAAGCTTCTGCGAGATGGCGCGAGCCGACTTGCCGCGCGCGCTCAGCTGCGACGCGAGGTTTCTCGCGAAGCGAGCGTCATCGAGCACGCCCGAGCCGAGGTAGCGCTCACACAGCTCGCAGATCCAAGCCGCCGCTTCTTCACTTGCCCCCGCCTTCTTGGCGCGCAGCGTGAGGTGCTGCTTGAGCTTCTGCGCCGTGCAGTCGAAGCGGTTGAGGTAGGTGAGCGCGAGCTGTTCGAGCTTCTGGCGCGTGAGAGGCTCACGCGGAGCGGCCTCCTCGCCGGCCCTCGCGTGCCCTGCGTCCCGCGCCTTCCGCGCTGAAGGCCGCCGGCCGCGAGCCTCGCGGGTCACCCGCCGCGTTTCAGCTCGTTCAACACGAGCTTGCTCACGGCCTTGAGCGTGTCGAACACGCCGACGCCGGCGCGGGCGTTCGCTTCGTAGTCGGGCACGTTCATCGGGTTGATCAGCGGGCGCAGCTCTTCGACCGGAACGACGTTCGGCAAATCGCGCTTGTTGTACTGGATGACGTACGGGATCTTCTCGAGCGAGTAGCCCTGCTCCGCCAAATTGGTGCGCAGGTTCTCGACGCTCTCTTGGTTCGCTTCGAGGCGCTCCATCTGCGAGTCGGCCACGAAGATCACGCCGTCGACACCCTTGAGAATCAACTTACGGCTGGCGTCGTAGAACACCTGGCCCGGCACCGTGTACAAGTGAAAGCGCGTCTTGAAGCCGCGGATTTCGCCGAGCGAGAGCGGCAAAAAGTCGAAGAACAGCGTGCGCTCGGTCTCCGTCGCGAGGCTGATCATCTTGCCCTTCGCGTCGGGGTTGGTGCGCTCGTAGATGTACTGGAGGTTCGTCGTTTTTCCGCAGAGACCGGGCCCGTAATAGACGATCTTGCAGTTGATCTCCCGGGCCATGTAATTGATGAAGCTCATCGCCCGGTTTCCTCAGTCGTTGAAGAGATTGTCGATGTCCTCGTCGGTGATCTCGGCGAACGGCGAGTCACTGCCCGGCTCCTGCACCTTGCTGAGGAGGGCCTCGAAGATGCGATTCAGCTCCTCGCTGGACTTGCGCACGCGCAGGCGGACCAGGCCGAGGCTCGACTTGCTGTCGAAGATCACGACCAGGATCACGCGGTTGCCCACGAGCTGGATGTGAATGTTGGCCTTTTCGCCTTCGTGGAACTGAGTTGCGAACTCGTTCTCGCGCAGCAACTTGGCGATGCCGCCGGTCGCGGCGATGTTGCCGGCCGTCAGCGACGCCAACGACGTGGTGTCGATGTTGTCCACCTCACCGCTGGCCGCGATGAGCTGTCCATTCTTATCGACGATGAAGACGACCTTGGCGTTCGCTTCCCGGACCAGGCGGTCTACGACCGCTTGGATCTGGTTGAACTCCTCCTCGTACATCACCATCTGCGGATTGACCATCAGCGCCTCGAGCTCGAGCTTATCGAGCCTAAAAAACCCGAGTCACCACTTGTATATGACCGCGCCGCCGTCAGCAAGACGAGTAGGGCCGACCCGCGCGCTTCAGGAAGTGGGCCGGCCGCGGAGCCTGCCGCTGGCGCGTGACTTGGCCGCGCTTCCCGAGGCCGCGTGTAAGGAGGCGTGCGCGCGGCCTGCCGAGCCCGTACGCTCGGCTCCCCACCATGAGCCTCAGGCGTTTTGTCATCTCGGCGCTCGCCGCGCTGTCGCTGTCTGCACTGTCCGTGGGTGCAGTCAGGGACGCGTGGGCGGTGCCGAACGTGTTCCATCCGGAGCTGTTGAAGGCGCTCGACACACTCGACCGCGCCGAAGGCCCCGAGGCCTACGCGGCCATCGATCGGATCTGGACCCTGTGGGACCGGGCGGACGCCGAGCACATCGAAGAAGCGCTCGTCGGCGCGTCCGAGAGCAAGAAGCTCGGCGCCGAGGCGCAAAGCTACGCCGGCGTGCTCGCCTCCTTCGCGCGAGCGCGACGCGGGGACCAGAAGGCGGCGACGGATCGCATTCGCGGGCTCGGCTACGTGAGCAGCTTCTTGGTGGTGGGGCCGTTCGACAACGAGGGTAAGGCGGGCCTCGAGCAGGTGTTCGAGCCCGAAGCGGAGCTGATGGCGCCCATCACCCCCGGTCGCGCCTACACCGGCAAAGAGCGCCCCGTTCGCTACCGCGCGATCGCCAACGCCTTCCCGTTCGGCTGGCTCGATTCGAGCGCCCTGGTTCGCCCGGAGACGAAGGTGTGCATCTACGCGGCTACCTTCGTCAAAGACGACAAGCTGACGAAGGGTACGCGCAAGATTCGCGCCTACATCGGGGCAGGCGGCGCGTTCAAGCTGTTCTGGAATGGCCGCGAAGAGCTGAAAGACGCGGCCTATCGCGGTCACGATTTCGATCGCTCGGGTGTCGAGCTCACGCTCGAGCCTGGGCCGAACCCGCTGCTCGTGAAGGTCTGCGGTGAAGACAACGCGCCGGAGGTGTCGGTGCGCTTGGCCGACTCGCGCGGCGCGCCCGACCCGCACCTGACGGCCTCCATCGACGTCGCCGACAGCCAGAGAGCTGCCGAACGGCTGAACGCCGACGCGAAGAGCCGATCCAAGGGAGCTGCGGGCGGCGGCGGCGAGGCGGCGAAAAACGCGCCGCCCGCAGCCAAGCACGCGCCGCTCGGGCCTGTGCCGCTGTTCGAGAAGCTGACCGCGGGCAAGCAGCCGCGCGCCCGCGATCTCGAGGCGTACGCGCGTTACCTCGCCGACACCAACGGTGACGATCCTGCGCTGCACTTGGCGCGCGATCTCTCGCAGCGCGCCGCCGACGCGGAGCCGACCATCGAGCGCTACCTGCTCGCCAGCCGCCTCGCCGAGGACCGTAATCAGCAAAACGAGTGGCTGAACAAGGCCGAGTCCCTCGCCAAAAAGACGGGGAAAACGCCAAAAGAGCTGCTCAACGCGCGGGCCGTGCATCGCCGCAACAGCCCCAACTGGCGCGACGCCTCGCCCTACTTCGATCGCGTGCTCGCCGAGGACTCGGACGACATCCTGGCGCTGGCGGGCCGGGTCGAGCTCTACAACATGGCGGGGCTGCCGCGCACCGCGCTCGGCGTGCTCGAGCAAGCCGCGCGCCGCTCGCCCAGCTCCGTGAACCTGCTCAACATGTACGGCAGCCAGCTGCGCATGCTCGGCCGCTCCGCCGACGCCTCCGAGGTCGAAGAGCGCTACGTGATGCGGCGCTTCGACGACGGCAATTACCTCACGTCGATGATCGACTTGGCCATCGCGCGCCGCAACCGCGCCGAAGCCGAGCGCTGGGTCGACCGCATGCTCGCCGCCTACAACGGCAACCAGTGGGCCCTCGGCGTCGCCGCGCGCGCCTACCGCTCGCTCGGACAACCGGCGCGCGCGGCTGCGACCTACCGGCGCTCGCTCGAGCTGGCACCGGAGGACGTGGGCACGCTGCGCGCGCTCTCGGAGCTGCAGGGCGAGCTGGGCAAGCGCGACGAGCAGCTGCTCAGCCTGCGCGAAATCTTGCGAATTCGCCCGCAAGATCGCGACGTGCGCGAGTACGTCGAGCACCTCGAGCCAGCCAAGCCTCGCCCCGACGAGGCCTACGCCTGGGCCCCCGACAAGTTCTTGAACAAGCGCTTCTTGCCGGCGGGCGGGCAGCCGCGCCGCACGCTGCGCGATCTCACGGTGTCGACCGTGTTCGCCAACGGCCTGTCGAGCCAGTTCCGCCAAGTGGTGTTCCAGCCCCTGACGGAGCCGGCGGCGGCGGCGGGGCGACAGTACGGCTTCGCTTACGAGGCGGATCGCCAGGTGGTGCAGCTGCGCGGCGCGCGCGTGTACCGCACCGACGGCAAGATCGACGAAGCGATCGAGTACGGCGAGGGCTCGGCCGATGATCCTTCGATCTCGATGTACACGTCCGCGCGCACATTCTACGTGCAGTTCCCGCGGCTCGAGCCGGGCGACGTGGTCGAGCTGCGCTACCGCGTCGACGACGTGACGCCGCGCAACGAGTTCGGCAACTACTTCGGCGAGATCGTGCCGCTGCAAGGCGGTGAGCCGGTGTCGAACGCGGAGTACGTGCTGATCACGCCTAAGGAGCGCACGTTTTACTTCGACCAAAACATCCCCGGCCTCGAGCTGTCGACGGCCGTCTCCGGCAACCAGCGCGTCTATCGCTTCGCGGCCAAAGAGATCCCGGCGCTCAGCCCGGAGCCGGCGATGCCGCCGTGGCCGGAGGTGCTCGGCTCGGTCCACGTCTCGACCTACAAAAACTGGGACGATCTGGGCCGCTGGTACTGGGGTTTGATCAAAGACCAGTTCGATCTCGACGAAGAGACGCGCAAGCTGGCCAAGAAGATCACCGAGGGCAAGAAGACCGACCTCGACAAGGTGAAGGCCGTGTACCAGTGGGTGATCGACAACACGCGCTACGTCGCGCTGGAGTTCGGCATCTACGGCTACAAGCCGCGACGCTGCGTGCAAACGGTCGCGCGCGGCTGGGGCGACTGCAAAGACAAAGCCACCGTGATCGTGACGCTGCTGAAAGAGCTCGGCATCGACGCGACGATGGTGGTGACGCGCACGCGCATGCGCGGGGATTTTCGCTCGAAGGTCGCGAGCTTCGCCCCCTTCGACCACGCCATCGCCTACGTGCCCTCGCTCGACCTGTACCTCGACGGTACGGCCGAGCACACCGGCATCTACGAGCTGCCGAAGATGGACGTGGGCGCCGTCGTGCTGCACGTCAACCAAGGCAAGGCCCAGCTCACCCGCATCCCGAACGCGGATCCGGAGAAGAACTTCGTGCGCCGTGAGCTGCAGGTGGAGCTGGCCGCGAAGGGCTCGGCCAAGCTCGACATCGACTACCAGACCGGCGGCTACAACGCCGCGTCGTGGCGCGACGCCTACGGCTCCGAGTCGACGCGCCGTGAGCGCTTGACCCGCGATCTGGGCGGAGATTTTCCGGGCATCTCGATCCAGGAAGGCGCGCAGGGCCTGGTCACCTCGGATCTGGCGAACAACGAGGAGCCGGTGAAGATCCGCGTGCGCGCCGTGGCGCCCGGCTTCGCGCGCAACGAAGGCGACACGCTGAGCATGCCGGTGACGAGCGGCTTTCGCCTGACGCCGAACTACGCCTCGCTCTCGCAGCGCCGACAAGCAGTCGAGCTGATCGCGTTCACGACGCTCGACGACGTGTACCGCATCAAGCTGCCACCGGGCGCGAAGGTGATCGCGGCGCCGATCGATCGCGCTGGCACCTCGCAGTTCGGATCGTTCTCGATCAAGGTCGAGCAAACGAAGGGAGAGGTGGTGGTACGCAGCAAGCTGAGCGTCAAGGTGCCGCGCATCGAGCCGGCCGACTACCAAGCCTGGAAGCGCTTCTGCGAAGACGCCGACTCCGCTTTGAGCCCCCGTTTACTGGTGAAACCATGAGCCTTCGTCGAACGCTGCTGCCCCTCACCTTCTTGCCGCTGTGCCTTTCGGCTTGCGGCGCCGGCTCGAGCCAGCCCGCCAAGGCGCCGACCGTAGCCGAGCTGCGCAAGAGCGCGGAGCGCGACTCCAAGCAGGCCAGCACGTGGTTCTTGGCCGAGCTGCTCGCGCCTGACGGCGACCCCGGGCGCGCCAAGCAGGCGCGCAAGGCGCTCGACGACGCCAAGGCGACGGATCTGCTGGCGGAGCTCGGGCGCGGGCTCGACGACTTCTCGCACGGCCGCCTGAAGCACGCTCCGGAAGAGATGCTGCGCGCGGTGCGCGCCGCGCGCACGAGCGACGATCCGCGGGCTGAGCTGCTCGGTTGGTACGCGGCGCGGCAAGGCATCGGCTTTCGCGCGAACGATCCGAAGCTGTGGCAGCGCTGGAAGTCGTTCGTGCACGAGGCCTTGAACGACCCCGGCCGCCTCGGCTTCCGCGCGCGCGCGGAGCTCGCGGATTGGGCGCTGTCGGAGGCCTACGCGGGCGGCGAGAAGGACGTCGCGGCGCTGGCGCAGCGCCTCCACGGCTGCGCCGAGCACGTGCGCATGGCGGGGCCGTTCGGGCGCAACTCGGCCGCGGATCTGCTGCGCTCGTTTCCGGCAGAGGCGCCCGCGCCTTGGCCAGCGCGCTTCGCGACCGAACCCGGGCAGGGTGAGCCGCCGCGCGTCCTCGCGACGGAGCGCACGGGCTGCAAGGTCGAAGCCCAAGAGCCGATGCCGGGCGGCATTTACTACGCCGAGACGTTCTTCACGCTGCAACAAGCCCGCGAAGTGCTGGTCTGGGCCGGCCGCGGGCTACGCATCTGGGTGGACGACGCCAAGGTGCTCGACCACGACGTCCGTGAGTGGGGTACGTGGACGAAGGTCGCGGCGGGCGTGAAGCTCGGCGCCGGGCGCCACCGCGTGGTGGTCGAGCTGACCGAGCCCAGCGGAGAAATTCGCCTGCTCGCGCGAGACGGCAAGCCGCTCGGCGTCGCGACCGACACCGACGGGAGCCGGCCCTACACGCTAGCGGCGCCGCAGACCTTCGCCGCCAATGCGCTCAGCCGCTACGTCGGCCCGGACGGGGTGAAGGATCCGAAGGACGATCTGCTGCGCTTCGTGATCGCCAATTTGGCCGGTGAAGACGGCGGGGCCGACGTCGCCTCGGTCGCGATCGAGCCGCTCGTCAAAGATCCCGGGCGCGCCACCGGCATCGCGCTGGCGACGGCCGCGCGCTTCACCGACAGTGACCCAATCTACGAGAACAGTCAGCGGCGCGACTTGGTGCGTCAGCTGAACGAGCGGGCGGCGGCTCGTGACCGAGGGCTATGGTCGGCGCGGCTCTCGCTCGGGCTGTGGGAGGCGGAGAAGAGCGGGTTGTCGGAGGGGGCTCGCGTGCTGAAGGAGCTCAGCAAGGAGTTCCCCCAGGTGCCGGCGATCTTGGCTTCGCTGACCCGCCTCTACAACGAGCTCGGCTGGTACGCCGCCTACTCGGCCTCCGCGCGCGAGCTCGCGACGCGCTTCGCCGACGACGCCGACGCGCTCGAGGTCGCGATCCCGGTGCTCGACGCCGCGGGCGAGACGGCGCGAGCCGACAAGCTCGCGGAGCGCGTGCGCGAGCTGAACCCGGACAGCGAGGTGATGTTCGGCCGGGCCTTGAACCGCCGCGACTATGACGCCGCTCTCGCGGAGCTGAAGCGCATCGGCGCACGTCACCCGGAGCGGAAAGACATCGCCGAGCGCATCTACGACGTGATGGTGCGCGCTGGTAACGAGCAGGAGACTTGGAACAAGCTCGAAGCCGCGATCAAGCAGAACCCGAGGAACCAGCAGGCGCGCTTGGCCCTCGCGGACGCAGGGCTCGCGGCGGGCAAGAACGAGGCGCTCGTCCAGGCCTTGGTCTCGGCCCTCGAGAGCGGCGCGGAGACGGAAGCCCTCGAGGAGGCGCTGGATTTGGTCGAGGGCGCGACGGAGCTCGAGCCCTACCGCCACGACGCCCGCGCGATCATCGCCGCCTACGAGAAGTCGGGCGTGAAGCTGCCGGGTACGGCGGCGCGCGTGCTCGACTACTCCGCGGTCTGGGTGCACTCGGACGGCTCGAGCCGCTTGCTGGAGCACGAGATCATCCAAGTCCAGAGCGCGGAGGCGATCACCCAGCACGCGGAGCAAGAGCTGCGCCGTGGCCTGTGGCTGCACCTGCGCGTGATCAAGAAGAACGGCCAGATCTTCGAGCCGGAGCTGGTCGACGGCAAGCCGACCGCCACGCTGCCGCACCTCGAGGTCGGCGACTACGTCGAGACCGAGCGCATCGAGAGCACTCAAGGCGACGGCCAGCGCGGCAGGCGCTATTTCGGGCCGCGTTGGTTCTTCCGCGAAGAGAACATCGCCTACGCGCGCTCGGAGTTCGTGGTGGTGTCGCCGAAGGATCGGCCCCTGCAAATCGAGGCGAGGAACGACGTACCGCCGCCCGAGGTGACGGAGGCGGGCTCGCTGATCGTCCGGCGTTGGCGAGTGGATCGAAGCCCCGCGGCGCCGGTGGAGCCGTTCGGCGCGCCGATCAGCGAGTTCTTGCCGAGCGTGCAGGTCGGCTGGGGCGCGGATCTCACGAGCTCACTGCGCGCGATGAGCGACGGCCTCACCGATCTCACGCCGAAGGATCCGCGCATCGTGCGCATCGCGCAGCGCATCGTGCAGCCCGAGACCAAGCCCGCCGATCGCGCGCGCAAGCTCTATCGCTGGGTCGTCGGTAACGTGCAGGAGGGGGAAGAAGACGACGGTCGCCGCGCCGTCGTCGGCAAGAACGGCAATTTGTGGCGCGCCTTCATCACGCTCTGCTCCGCGCTCGACATCCCCGTCGACTATGCGGCCGCGCAGAACCGCTTGGCGCTGCCGCCGACGGGTCCGTTCTCGGAGTCGTCGCTGTTCACGCAGCCGCTGCTGCGCGTCGGCGGCGACGGCGGCACCTGGCTCACGCTGGGCTCGAAATACGCGCCGTTCGGCTACGTTCCCGCGGAGGCGCGCGGCATGCCCGCGTACATCCTGTCGCGCGCGACGCCGCAGCTGATGCGGACCCCGAAGGAGGGGACGATCGACGACATGGCCTACGAGGGCACGGTCAAGCTCCTGCCCACCGGCGGAGCCGAGGTCACCCTCACCCTCACGTTCGCCGGTAAGTACGCGACAGGGCTGCGCAACGCGCTCAGTCAGCTGCCGGAAGATCAGCTGCGCGACGTGCTGGAGTCTCGCTTGCTCGGGCGCGAGCTGCGCGGAATCCAGCTGAGCCACTACCGAGTCGATCACTTCGACGACCTCGACAGCCCGCTGCGCATCAACGTGCAGGGGCACGTGCAAGGCTTCGCGGAGCGCGCCGCGGGGGCGCTGGTGGTCTCGCCGCCGTTCGGAGCTCGCTTGAGCCAGCTGGCGGTGCTGCCGACGCGCCAAACGCCGCTGCTCATCGTCGACGCCACCCACCAGCGTATCAAGCTGAAGCTGGAGCTGCCTCCCGGCGCCAAGGTCGAGCACCTGGCGCCGCCGAAGGCCGTGAGAGACGGTGAGCGGCAGGTGACGGTGCGCGACGCGCAGCAAGGCAACAGCTTGCTGCTCGATCGCGAGATCGAGCTGCCCGCGGGGCGCATCCAGCCCGCAAACTACGGCCAGTTTCAAGAGTTCGCGCGGCAGGCCGACGAAGCCTTGTTCCACAGCGTGCGGGTGCGCCTGCCCTAGCCGCGGACGGGCTGCGCTTACTTGTTCTTCGGATCCGCCGCCGATTTGCGGGCCGCTTCGTCCGCCTCCTTGAGGCGCTTGGCGATGCGTTCCTTCACTTCGGCGCTCTCGGCGGCGTTCTTCTTCCACGCCTCGTTGCGCAGCGCGCGCTCGGTGGCCGTCGCCGGGTAGGTGACGGCTTCTTTCTCCGCCTCGGCGTTGACGGCGTACTCTTTCCAGCGCGCGATCGCCTCGTCAATGTTCTTCTGCCGCTCGCGCAGATCAGCGAGGGCGAAGAGCAGGCGGGCCTTGAGCGAGCCGTCACGGGTGACGAAGCGCAGCCCCGCCAGCCACGCCGCTTCGGCTTCTTTTTGGTCGCCCTTGGCCAGCTGCGCCACGCCGATGCGGTAGTGAGCGAGCGCGTTCTGCGGCTCCTTCTGGATCGCCTCGCGGTACACCGCGATGGCGCCGTCGAAGTCGCGCGCGACGTAGGCGCGGTCACCTTTGACGATCAGCTCCTGGTACGCGCTGATGCCCTTGATGCCCTTCGGATCGCGGCGAACGCCGTCTGCGCCCACCGTGACGCCGTCGCCCCTGCCCGACGTGGATCCTTGGGCTGCGGGCTGGTTGGCCTTCCCGTCGGCGGCGGCGGCCGAGCCCGAAAGCAGCATCCACCCCGAGAGACCCAGCAAGATCGACAGCTTGCGCATGACTCGATCGAATAACACGACGCCGCTGCCGCGACGATCAGACGCTCGGGTCAGCCTCCCCACCGCTTGTGGATGGCCTGTGGACAGATTTGTAACCATTCGTATTTATTAGATTATTTTCCTCTTCCCCTGTTGAAAACTGTCTTGACATGGTGATCGACGGCCCCGCTCGTGCGTCCCCGATTGGCAGCCAGAAACGAGGGTAAAGTGGCGGCGGCCATGCCGACTGCCTACCCCTGGGGTGCGCTGGAGCCGCTCTCGCGCGCCGCCACCCGCGTCGCGACGGGCGCCCGCCAGGCCCTGCGTCTCAGCGCCGCTCAGGCCGAAACCGCGCTCGCCGATCTGCTGGAGCTGCCGTGCGAGATCTTGGTGAAGCGGTCGACGCTAGGGCGTGTTCCCGCGCTCGGGCAGACGCTGTGGCTGAGCCGTGACGTGCTCGCGCTCGGCTTGCTGGTGGAGCCCGCGTTGGCCGCGTACTTGGCGGCGCGCGTGCTCCGGCGCGCCGAGCCTCTGGCGGATCCGCGCGAGCCCCTGACACCCGCGCTAGCAGGCGTGCTCGCGGCGCTCGCGGTAGAAACCGGTCGACGCTGCGGCCTCGGTCTCGACCTCCTCGGCGCGCCGCCGGTGGGCGAGGAGGCGCTGGTCGTCGAGCTCACGTTGCTGCTCGAAGGGCGGCCCTTCACGCTGCGGGCCTACGTGGTCGGCGTGCAAGTAGCGGCGGTGGCCGCGCCGCGCTTGGGAGCGCTGGGCGAGCTCACGCTGCGCTTGCCGCTCGTTATCGGCCAGGTCTTGCTCGACCGCCGAGAGCTCCTCTCGCTCGAGGAAGGCGGCGCGCTCTTGTTCGGCGAGGGCGGCCTCGTCCGCGAAGGCGGGGTCGGCCACGGCGTGCTCGTCTCTGCCCACGGCGAGCGGGGAATCCAGGTCGAGCTACGGCGCGACGGGCGACTTGTGGTAGGCGAAACCATCGAAGCGAGGCTCAGCGTGGAACGCGAAACATCCAGCGACGCAGACGGCGAAACCCTCACCGACGTGCTGCTCGACACCCCCGTCGTGGTGCGAGTCGAGCTCGGCGCCGTCAGCATGAGCGCGCGCGAGTGGGCGCAGCTCGGCCCGGGCGACGTGATCGAGACGGCGCAGCGCATCGCCGAGCCGGTGGTGCTGCGCGTGGCCGGGCGAGAGGTCGGCCGCGGGGAGCTGGTGAACGTCGACGGGCAGGTGGGCGTGCGCATCCAAAAACTCTACGAGGGCTCGTGAAGCTCTGGCCCGTGCTCGTGCTCTCGCTCGGCTGCCAAAACGCGGCTCGTCAAGAGCAGCAGGCAGCGCCCAGCGCCTCGGCGGCACCCGCTCCGCCCCCCGCGCCGAAGGCTTGGTTCGAGGGCTCTTGGCAGGGCGCTTACCAAGCCGAGCTCCACCGCATCGAGCTGCCGGTGGGTGGCGTGAAAGAGTGGAAGAAGGACGACGGCAGCGCGGCGAGCGGCGCCGGGACGCTATCGCTGAGCGCGACGGCCGACGGCGACGTCACCGGCAGCGCGAAGGGACCGCTGGGCGAGCAACGAGTCAGCGGGCGCGTGGAAGGCGACACGCTCGCGCTGTCGCTGATCCCCAGCGCGGACGACGGCTTTCGCGGCACGATTTTGGCGGCGAAGGCGCCGGAGGGCATCAAGGGCACCTTGCAGGCTTCGAGCGGCGACAGCCTCACGGTGCGGAAGGCCAGCGTCACGCTCAGCAAGGCCGCGCCGTGAGCATCGCCGAAGCGCTCGCGCAGGTGCGAGCCCGCATCGAGGCCGCGGCCGCCGCGAGCGGGCGCGCCGTCACGGACGTGAAGCTGCTCGCGGTGTCGAAGACTCAGCCAGCCGCCGCGGTGCGCGAGGCCTACGCGGCCGGTCAGCGTGATTTCGGGGAAAACTACGTGCAGGAGCTGGAGCAGAAGGCGGCGGAGCTGCGCGACCTGCCGGACCTGAACTGGCACTTGATTGGTCACCTGCAGCGCAACAAAGCCCGCTTCGTCGCGCCGCTCGTTCAGCTGCTGCACACCGTCGACAGCGTGGAGCTGGCGCGCGAGCTCGCCAAGCGACGCGAGGCCTCCGCTCGCCCCGGGCCCCTCGAGGTGCTGGTCGAGGTCAGCATCGCGGGTGAAGCACAAAAGCACGGCGTCGCGGCGAGTGAGCTCGGGGCCCTGCTCGACGCGATCGACGCGCTGCCGCCCTTACGGCTGCGCGGGCTGATGTGCGTGCCCCCGCTCACGGAAAACGCGGCCGACTCGCGGCCGTTCTTCGAGCGTTTGGCCGAGCTTGCCCGCGCGCACGGCGGCCCCGCGCGCCTGCCGGAGCTCAGCATGGGCATGACGCACGACCTCGAGCACGCCATCCTCGCCGGCGCGACCTGGGTGCGGGTGGGCACCGCCATCTTCGGCGCGCGCGCCGCTAACGCCTGAGCGGCAAGACCGCGCGCCGCGGTTGCGCTAGACCAAGCCGCGATGGCGAAGAAGCCGGCGCCGCAGAGCTCGCCCACGCTGCTGGAGGCCGCGGCGCGCCGTACTCAGCTCGGCAGCCAGGCCGTGCCCCCGCTGGCGGATCGCATGCGGCCGCAGTCGCTCGAAGAGGTCGTGGGCCAGCAGCAGCTGCTGCGCGAGGGCAAGCTGCTGCGCGAGGTGATCCAGAAAGATCGCGTACCGTCGCTGATCTTGTGGGGGCCGCCCGGCTCCGGGAAAACGACGCTGGCGAACGTGATTTCGCAGCTGACGCGCGCGGAGTTCGTGCGCTTCAGCGCCGTGCTGGGCGGCTTGCCGGAGCTGCGCGAGCTGCTTTCGGCCGCCCGCGAGCGCCGCGCATATCAAGGCAAGCCGACGTTGCTGTTCGTCGACGAGATCCACCGCTTCAACAAGGGCCAGCAAGATGCGTTCTTGCCGCACGTCGAAGACGGCACGATCACGCTCATCGGCGCCACGACGGAGAACCCGTCGTTCTCCGTGAACGCCGCCGTGCTCTCGCGCTGTCGCGTCTTTCGCTTGGAGGCGCTCGAGCCCGCCGACCTCGAGCGCCTGCTCCGGCGAGCCCTGAGCGACCGGGAGCGTGGCCTCGGCGGCTCCGAGCTCAGCGCCGACGACGACGCGCTCTCGGCGATCGCGAAGGCCGCCGGCGGCGACGCTCGCCGCGCGCTGGGCCTGCTCGAAACGGCCGCGAGCCTGCTCGACGCGGGCGGGCGCGTCACGCTCGAGGTCGTCACGGCTGCGGCCGAGAGCCGCACGCTGCTCTACGACAAGTCGGGCGAAGAGCACTACAACATCGCCAGCGCCCTGATCAAGTCGCTGCGCGGCAGCGACCCGGACGCGGCGCTGTACTGGCTGCTGCGCATGCTCGACGCCGGCGAAGATCCGCTGTTCTTGCTGCGCCGACTGATGATCTTCGCGAGCGAAGACGTGGGCAACGCCGATCCGCGCGCGCTGCAAGTCGCGGTGAGCGCGGACGCGGCGTTTCGTCGCATGGGCATGCCGGAGGGTCTGTACCCGCTGGCGCACGCCTGTCTCTACTTGGCTAGCTGCCCCAAGTCGGCGGCCGTGAAGGCCGCCATCGGCGCGGCGCGCGCCGCCATCGCCGAGCACGGCGCCCTACCGGTGCCGATGAAGCTGCGCAACGCCGTTACGCAGCTGATGAAGAGCGAAGGCTACGGGCAGGGCTATCGATACCCGCCGGATTTCGAGGGCAGCGTGGTGACGGGCGAGACGTACCTGCCCGACGCGCTCGTGGGGCAGCGCTTCTACCAGCCGACGCAGCAAGGGCTCGAGCAGGCGATCGCGGAGCGACTGGCGCGGCTCCGCGCGAAATGAGCGCTGACGCGCTCGCCGCCTCAGTTGCAGGTCACCCACACGTGTCCGTCGGGACCGTTGTCGAAGCCGCTCGTGCATTGGCTGTTGCCCGATCGCGGACAAGCACAGTTGCAGGCCATCGCGCGGTCTTGGTAACAGCGGCCGTCCGCGACCCACGAGCACGGCTCGCGGTAGTCTTCTTTGCGACCGAGCGCGCAGCGGCCCAGCTCGGTGTCTGCGCTGGCGTCGCCTTCGCCCGCTTCGGCCGGCGGCGTCGCGCCCTTCGCCGGCTCTCCTTCGGAGCTCGAGCCGCCCTCGACGCTGCCGCCGCAGGCCACCACCAGCAGGAGCCACAGCACACTACGCGCGCTCGACATGTTCGAAATCATAGCAAGCCGTGTGCCGCGCCGCCCCCGCGCCAGAACGGCGCCGCGAGCGCAGGGCGCTGCCAACCCGGTTGACCGCGGGGCGGCTGCTGACGACGCGGCAGGCTACGCAGGGCCCTCGAGCACGCCCACGTACGGCAGATTGCGGTACTTTTCGGCGTGATCGAGGCCATAGCCGACGACGAACACGTCCTCGACCGTGAAGCCCAAATAGTCGATCGCCACGGGTCGCACCGAGCGCGACGGCTTGTGCAAGAGCGCGCACACCCGCACGCTGGCGGGGCTTCGCGCCAGTAGCTGCTCCTTCAAGTAGGTGAGCGTGAGCCCGGTGTCGACGATGTCTTCGACGATCAACACCTCTTCACCGGCGATGGGTCGCGTGAGATCGAGCGTGATTTGCACCACTCCGCTCGAACGCGTGTCGTCGCCGTAGCTGCGCACTCCCAGAAATTCCACGCGTAGCGGTAGGTCGATCGCCCGCGCCAAGTCCGCCGCGAACACGAAGCTACCTTTGAGCACACAAAGCAAGACGAGCGATTTGCCAGCGTAGTCCGCGGCGATCTGCGCGCCGAGCTCGGCCACGCGAGCGTCGAGCGTCGCGCACCCGAGCAGCTCTTTCGGAGGGGCATCCATGGGGCACGCATGTTCGCCGCGCGGGCCCGAGCGCGCAAGGCGTCGAGGCTGAATTCAGCGGCCATCTGCCGCCGTGCGCAGCGCAAGGCTGCTGCCATCCGTCTCGATGCGCGCGGCTCCGAAGCGATCGGTGCGCAGCGCGATGATGCCGCGATCGCCGAGCGAGCGGAGCGTGGGCGCGTGCGGGTGGCCGAAACGATTGCGAACCCCCGTCGACATCGTGGCCACGCTCGGGCGCACCGCGCCGAGGAAGGCGGGTGAAGAAGACGTGCGCGAGCCGTGGTGGCCGACCTTCAAGAAGTCCGAGCGAAGGGGGGCCCCGCGCTCGAGCAGCAGGGTCTCCGCCTCGTGCTCAGCGTCGCCGGTGAACAGGAACGCGCGCTCGCCGAGCGCCATCCGAATCACGAACGAGTTGTCATTGGCGCCCCAGCCGTCACGGAAGCCCGGGCAGGGCGCGAGCACCTGCACGCGCGCGCCGCCACGCCGCTGCTCGCCGCACAGCTCGAGCGGCGTCTTCACGGGCACGCGGCGCTCCCGGAGCAGCCGTAAAATGCGGGCGTAGGCCGGGCCCGCGCCGTGCGCTTGCCCCTGCCCCGTGTCCCAAAATTCGCCGACCTCGACGACGCGAATCACGCTCTCCAGCCCCAAGAAATGGTCGGGGTGGGGGTGGCTCAGCACCATCACGTCGATGCGCGAGCGCCGCCGCGAAGCCAGCTCGGGCAAGATGACGGCCCGCCCCGGATCGACGGGGCTGCCCACGAAGCCGCCGCCGTCGATCAGCCACAGCGAGCCGTCGGGAAAATCCACGAGCGCCGAGTCGCCTTGTCCGACGTCGAGCACGGTGGCGACGAGGGTGCCGGATGGCGCGCCTGCCGCCCGCTGGCCTCGCTCCACGACGACGAGCCCGACGCCCAGCGCCAGCGCCAGCGCCAGCGCCGTACGTCGCCGCGTCGCCCCGAACAGCGACAGGGCAAAGCTCGCCACGAGCGCGAGCTGAAACGCCCCCGGTACTGGCAACTGGACGCGCCACGCGGACTGGTCTGCGCTGAGCCGCGCGAGCGCGCGCACCACCAGCAGCGCCCCGCCCCCGGCCATCGCGGCGCCGCGCTCCAGCCACGGAAAGAAGCTGAGCAGCGCGTGCCCCAGGCACAGCGGCAAGGCGCACACCTCACCCACGGGCCCCGCCACCACGTTGGCCAAGACGCCCGCTAGCCCCACCTCCGAGCCCAGCAAGGCGAGCAGCGGCAAGCAAGGCAGCATGGCCGAAACGGTCGTCAGCAGGCTCGCGACCAGCCAGCGCAGGGGGCGCAGCGGCACGCGCTCGGACAGCCACGACAGCCGCGGACCGATGCCGATCAACCCCGCCGTCGCGGCGACGGACAGCAAGAACGAGACGTCGAAAGCGACGAACGGATCCAGCGCCGCCCCGATCAGCATCGAAGCGGCCAGACAGCGCACGGCGCTCGGGCGACGCCCCGCGGCCGTGACGACGAAGCCGACCGACAGCATGTAAGCGGCGCGAAATGCCGAGCCGCTGCCGCCCGCAAAGTCCGCGTAGGCCAGCGACAGCAGCACCCCGAGCGCCGCCGCCAGCCGCGTCGCGCGCACGCTCGCCGCGAACGCCTCGAAGCGCACCAGCACGAACGCCATCGCGTTCACGAGCGCTACCACCGCGAAAACCAAGTGCGTGCCGCTCACAGCTAACAGGTGCGACAAGCCGCTCGCGCGAAAGGCCTCGCTGTCGCCTTCGTCGAGGTCGCTCTCACCGAGCACGAGCGCGCGCGCGAGCGGCACCGAGAGCGGGGGAAACGTCGCGACGATTCGGCCGCGAACGTGCGCGCGGGCCCGATCGACGAAGCTCGTCGGGCCGTAGGCGCGCGCGACGCGCGTCAACGTGAGCGCCCCGCCGCTGGCCACGGCGCCGCCACGCGCCGCCCCCGGGCGCGGGTCAGCGACTCCGAAATTCCGAAACAGCTGCGCGGCTGCGAAATCGGCGACGCCGGTCACCGCGTCGCCGCGTGCGAGATCGCTCGGACCGCCGTACAGGCGCGCGCGAAAGGGCGGCAGCGCGACGTCCTCGCAATCGGCCCGCGCGACGTCGGCGAGGAAGCTCACGGTGCCCTGGCGCTCCACCGGCGACGTCGCGACCTCGGCTTCGAACGCGCAGCGCCGCGGGTGGCCGATGGCGTCACGCCACGTGAAGCGTTCGGTATCGAAGCGCTCGAGCGCCCAGACGCCGCGCGCCGCACCCAAGCCGAAGAGCAGCAGGCACAGTGCGGCGCGCCGCGGACCCAGACCGCGGACGGCCAGGAGCAGACAGACCACGAACCCCGCGCTAGCCGCCAGCGGAGACACCGCCGCGGCCCCGCCCGCGACGAGCGAGAGCGACAGCGCGAGCAGCACATCGATCACGCGCGACCATCTGCAGGGGTCGCGCCGCAGACGACGAAGCCGCAAACCTCGGAGAAGGCTTGCGGCTTCGTTCAGTTACCGATGGCAGCCAGGTGTCCTGGTGGCCGCCATGAGCCGCAGCTCTATTCGTCCTGGCAGCCGGTGAAGGCCTGAATCTGGCTCGCACACGCCGTCGGGCTCGCGGCGTTGGTGCAGAGGCCCGAGAGGTCAGACAGGCAGTCGAGCAGCCGCCCGACTTGCGGCTCGCACCCCGGAGCCAGGTCGTCGAGGTCGCAGCCTGCCCCGCAGGCCAAACCGGCTATGAGGCTCGCGGGATCCGTTCGCCCGGAGCACTGGGCACCAGCGAGCGAGTCACAGAGGGCCTCACAGCGGTCTTCGAGCGAACCGCCGCCATTCCCCGGTCCAGGGCCGGGGTCAGGGTCAGGGCCGGAGCTCGGCGGGCGCGCGCCTCGCGGAGCGTCCGCGTTGGCCGGCGGAGCGTCGTCGGAGCTCGCAGGCAGCGCACCATCGTCGAGATCCGGAACATCATCCGCCGATGCGGGCGGAGCCTCGCTGAGATCCGGAGCGCCGACCGCCGACCCAGATCCACTACCGCAGCCGACGGCAAGAGCACCGACGGCAACCCAAGTCATTGCATGAAGCATTCGATAGGCCACGCAGAGCCTCCTCGTGGCGCACGCCCGCGCGCGGCGCCGTCAAAAAGACTAAAGGAATGGCGGCGCAGCGCAAGCCGCGCCCGCTCGGAGCGGAGCCGCGCAGGGCCCCGCTCCGGCTTCGCGTGGGCTCAGAAGTAGTAGAGAGCCGCGATGTTGCCCGTGAAAATGTCCCACGGGTTGCCGTTCACGGTGGTGCTGAACGAAGTCGCGCTGGAGCTGCCCGTATCGTTGCCGCCCATTTCGCCGCTCGTCGAGTTCATCTGCAGCCGCACGCCGACGCCGCCCTGCAGCGACAGCTGAGGCACGTCCATGAAGCCGAAGTGAATTTCAGCGCCGGCGCGCGCGCCCACGTCGAGGTGAAACCCGCTCGTCTTCACTTCGTTCATGCCTTCGCCCTGCGACGTGCCGCCGAACCCCACGTTCAGCTCAGGCACGATTTGGAAGCTGAAGTGACCGGCCGACGCCAGCGACAGCGGCACGCCGCCGTGAAGGATGAAAGCGTGGGTGCTGGGGCCATCGACCTCCATACCCATGGCGTTCTCTTGCGACTCGCTGCCGAAGCCGAAGCCGATACCAGCGTCGATGCCGAGCAGGTCGGAGAGCCAATAGCGGACGCCCACCACGGGCGCGGGGATGACCGCGTTACCCACGCCGACACCGGCGCGACCGAGGTAACCCACCGCCAGACGTCCGACGACCGCGTCGTGGTCCGAGTTGCCCGCGACCGCAGCAGCTTGGGGCGCTGCGCCGGGGAGAGCCATTCCGGCCTGAGCGGAGCCGCTGGTCGAGGCCGAAGCATCCGCCGTGGCAACCGGCGCCGGGGTCGGCTCGGGCGGCGGCGCGGGCTCGGCCGCTGCGGGGGCGGCGTCAACCGCTTGAGCAAAAGCACTACCTGCAAAAAGCACGCTGGCCAGACCGGCACAGCAACCAACGATCCTGAGCTTACCGTTGTTCATCGAAGTCCTCCAAAGGGGGTCTTGTAAGCACCGACCCTCGCAAGCTGTTACTTTTGCAGCGCGAGCCGGCTCCCAATACGCGGGGCATCCTCCCTCGCCTTCCCCTCCGAACGCAACATCGTGACGACGCAGCGCGTTACACCGACTCCGTGGCCGTGAAGAAAACTCGCGCAGACATTCGACTTGTGGAGCTGGGCCTCGTGGAGAGCCGAACGCGCGCTCAGGCGCGCATCCTGGCGGGACAGGTGTTCTTGGACACGCGCCGCATCGAGAAAGCCGGTGAGCTGGTCGCGGAAGACGCGGAGCTACGGGTGACCGAGCTCGAGCGCTACTGCTCGCGTGGCGGGCGCAAGCTGGAGGGCGCCTTGAAAGACCTGGCAGTCGACGTCACGGGCGTGGTGGCGGTCGACGTGGGGGCCTCCACCGGCGGCTTCACGGACTGCCTGCTGCAGCACGGCGCGGCCAAGGTCTACGCGGTCGACGTCGGTCATGGGCAGCTCGCGGAAAAGCTGCGCCGCGACGCGCGCGTCGCGGTCATGGATCGGACGAACGCCAGGACCCTCGAACCCAGCAGCTTCCCCGAGCCAATCCAGCTCTGCGTCGTCGACGCCTCGTTCATCAGCCTCGACAAGCTGCTGCCCGCCATCGCCGGCTTCCTGCCGCCTGGCGCGCGACTGCTGGCGCTGATCAAGCCGCAGTTCGAGGTGGGCCGCGAGGAGGCGACGCGCTCCCGCGGCGTGATCAGCGATCCGGCGCTGCGCGGCGCGGCCGTCGCGGACGCGCTGGCGGACGTCGCGAGCGCCGGCTTCACGCTGCTCGCCGACGCGCCGTGCCGCGTCCCCGGGCCGCAAGGCAACGTCGAGCACTTCGTCCTCGCCGCGCGCACGGGCCCTTAGAACGCCATCACCCAAATGTCGTAGAGGGCGTGAGTCCAGACGACGGGCGCGAAGCCGCGAAAGGCATAAATCAGCGTGAAAACGAGGCCGCACACCCAGCGGAACAGGAACGAGCGCAGCTCGAACGGCTCGCCGAATTGGCCGAAGTAGTGCCAACCACTGAACAGCGCCGCCGTCAGCACCGCCCAGCCGAGCGACGCCAACCAGCGCTGCCCGGGGAGCGCCTCCGGCATCATCGCCAGCAGCAGCTTGCGACCCAGGCCGTACAGCCCCACGCGAAACGCGATTTCTTCGTACAAGCCCGCGCCGATCGAGAGCACGATCGCGGTGAAAAAGCTGAGCTCCGACGTGGCCGCGAGCCCCGCGTCCAGCGTCACCTTGCCCACCACGTAGCTGGCGACCAGCCGCATCGCGACCGCGTACAGGACGCCCTCTGCCGCGATGAGCGCGAAGCGTTGCCAGCGAAGGGTGTGGCCGCGCCCCAACACCAGCAGCACCGACGCGAAAACCACGCCGATGGCCAGCGTCAGCGCCGAATACGCAGGCAAGCTGGAGCTGGCCAGGGCCTTCAGCTCGCGGGTCACGATGTCGGCCGCGTTCTGTACGTCCATCCAGACCACGCCGAGGTGGTAAACGACGAAGAGGGGCAGGGTGAGCGCGAGATCGGCGAGGGGGCCGCTACCTTCGCGGAGGTAACGCTCGGTCTCTTCCTGAGATGCGGCGCTCACTGACGCCTGTTTGCCTTCGCTTGTCGTGCCGCGTCAACAAATGCGCGTGAGGCTCCGACGCCCATTCGGCGCCGTCAGACGCGCCCGGGAGCGACAAGCGATTGCTGGGGCAACGAACTTCACCAGCTAGCGCCGAACAGCGCCGACGCGTGGGGGGAGGACCTCGCCGTCACTACAGGCGAGGGGGAGCGGCGCATGCTGCCCACCAGGAAAGGGCTTGTAGGCTTAAGGAGGAGGGCGGCGCGCCGTTATTGGGTTGGACGCACAATCGCGCACCTTGCCGCGCTCTCGATTGCACTCAAACTATTAGTCTAGCGTTCGAAGCGCACCTACCGGTGAGCTCGCTCAAGGCGTGTGGCGTGCCGTCCTGAGCATGAAGACCGACCACCCCCCTCCCAGCCTGCGACACCTCCGGTCGCCTTTTCGAAAGGCGATCGCGACGCAGTACTACGACGGCCCGGTGCGCGGCTTCTTGGCTCATTCGGACTGGCTACAGGCATGCGTCTTCCAGCTCCTGGATTGGGACCGCGAGACGGACTTGAAAGTCTACGAGATAGCTCGCGTCGAAGATCTGGGGTTCGAAGAGGTCGTGGGCGCGCTGTTCGAAGATCGCCTGCCGACTTGGCCGGTCTGGGTGCTGGGCCGCCACGCGCGTGAGCGCGGCGAGGAGCTGGTGGAGGAGTGCTTCGACCGCGCCCGACCCGTCGCCACCATCACCACGCGCGACCTCTTCGGCGACATCACGCTCTGGGACGCCGCCGAGGACGCTCCGCTGTCGGGCGGACTCTTCATCGGCAACGCGCGCGGCGGGATCTCGCGAGACGGCTAGCTGGCTTGGCCGGGCTGCAGGCGATAGACGACCCACAGCACGAGCACCACCCAGAGCAGCACGATGGCGACGAACGGCCCGTCGTGGAGCATTTCTTGGGTCGGGCTCTCGGACTTGGGTCGGCTCTTCACCAAGTGCAAGAAGCGAGCGACGCCCAGCATCACGAACAGCGAGCTGGGCCAGAGGTTGCTGCTGCCGAAGAACGCCTCCGTGCGCGGGTCGAGCGTGTAGACCACGTAGGTAGCCACCGTCGCGATGCCCGTCGCCGCCAGCGCCACGTCGAGACCGCGCTTGGTGTACTGCTCGAGCGCCGCGCGCTGCAGCGACGCCTTGCCAGCCGCGGCCGAGAGCTCGTGACGGCGCTTGCCAAAGCCCAAGAACAGCGCGAGCAGCGCCGTGCACACCAGCAGGTAGCTCGAGACCGGCGTCTTCGTCGCGTAGCCGCCGCCCATCACGCGCAGCACGAAGCCGGCGGCGATGAAGCCGACGTCGAGGTAGGCGACGTGCTTGAGCTTGAAGCTGTAGGCGACGTTTTGCGCGAAATACACGGCCGCGACCAGCGCGAACGCCGGCTGCAGCCAGTACGCCCACGCGAGCGAGCCCAGCACCAGCACGCCCGCCAGGACCTGCGCTACGGATCGCGGCACGCGGCCCGACGCGATCGGCCGCAGCCGCTTCACCGGATGCTTGCGGTCGGCCTCGATGTCCGCCAAGTCGTTCATGGCGTAGACGGCGCCCGCCAGCAGGCAGAACACGAAGAACGCCGAGGTCGCGTTCCGAAGCAGCTCCGCGTCGAACATCTCTTTGGCGAAGACGATCGGCGCCAAGACGAAGACGTTCTTCACCCATTGGTGCGGGCGCACCGTGCGGATCACGCCGCCAACCCGCCACAGCAGGCCGCTACCTTGCGCGGGCGGAGCGCTGCTGCTCGGTGGTCGCGAAGACGGCGGATCGGCCGCGAGCCGCAGCTCCGAGTCGGGCTCGGGCTCGGAGGCGGGTCCGGGATCCTGGGGCGCGGGCATTGGGCGCGCGGACATTACTCCGGACCGCGCTCCTGACAACGTCTCGCATGCGAAAAGGAGCCGAGGGCCGCGCGGGCAGCTTCGGCTATCCTGCGCGCCGATGGCGCAGGCCGAGTTCGAGCGACACCGTAAATTGGTCGAAGAGGTGCGAGCCCACGACCACCGTTACTACGTGCTGGACGACCCGCAGATCAGCGACCGCGAATACGACGCGCTCCACGCCGAGCTGCGGGAGCTGGAGCGAAAGCACCCGCAGCTGTCGACGCCCGACTCGCCGACTCAGCGCGTGGGGGGCGCCCCGCGCGGCGAGCTGCGCACGGTGCCGCACGTCGTGCCGATGATGTCGCTCGACAACACCTACGGTGAGGGCGATCTGCGCGAGTTCGTGCGCCGGGTGCATCAGGGCTTGCCCGCGGCGCAGACGCCCTCCTTCTGCGTCGAGCCGAAGCTCGACGGCGGCAGCATCGAGGTCCTTTACCGCGACGGAAAGCTGTTTCAGGGCTCGACGCGCGGTGACGGGCAGAGCGGCGAGGAAATCACGCAAAACCTGCGCACGATCCGCTCGCTGCCGCTCACCATCTCGTACCGAAAGAACCTCACCTTGCGCGGGGAGGTGGTGATCTTTCGCCGTGATCTGGCGCGCATCAACCAGGCCCGCGTCGCCGCCGGCGAAGCGCCGTTCGCCAACCCACGCAACGCCGCTTCCGGCAGCTTACGCATGCTGGATCCACGTGTCGTCGCCGAGCGGCCGCTGCGCGTGATGGCGTGGCAAGCGGTGGAGGGCGCGGAGCTGGCCGAGACGCACTCGGGAGCGCTCGACGCGCTGGCGCAGCTCGGCTTACCGACGCACCGGCTGCACCGCGTCTGTCACAGCTTCGAAGAGGTCTGGGAGGCGATCGCGGCCATCGACGCGGCCCGCAAGGATTACCCTTACGAGACCGACGGCGCCGTCGTGAAGGTCGACTCCTTCGCGCAGCAAGCCATCTTGGGCGCGACCGCCAAGTTCCCGCGCTGGGCGATCGCCTACAAATTCGGGGCCGAGCGGGCTTCGACCAGCGTCGTCGCGATCACGGTGCAGGTCGGGCGCACCGGTACGTTGACGCCGGTCGCGAGCCTCGAGCCCGTGCAGCTGGCGGGGACCACCGTGAGCCGCGCCTCCTTGCACAACGCGGACATCGTGGAGGCGCTGGGCATTCGCAAGGGCGACCGCGTCGTGATCGAGAAGGCGGGCGAGATCATCCCGCAGGTGGTGTCGGTCGATCACACGGCGCGCACCTCGGACGAGCCGCCGTTCGCGATGCCGACCACCTGCCCGTGCTGCGGCACGCCGGTCGAGAAAGCCGAGGGGCAGGTCGCGGTGTACTGCCCGAACACGCGCTGCCCCGATCGCATGAAGGCGGCCCTCTTGCACTACTCGCGCCGCTTCGCGATGGACGTCGACAACCTGGGCGAGAGCCTGATCGCGCAGCTCGTCAGCAGCAAGCTCGTGACCGACGTCGCTGATTTGTACGATTTGACGGTCGAGCAGCTGGTGGCCCTCGAGCGCATGGGCAAAAAGAGCGCCGAAAACGTGGTCAACTCGATCCAAGGCTCGCGCGAGCGCACGCTGGATCGACTGCTGACCGGCCTCGGTATCGACCACGTCGGCCAGGTCGCGGCCAAGCAGCTGGCGGAGGTGGCGCGCGACTTGTCGACGCTGCTCCGCTGGAGTGATGAGGAGGCGCGCGCGCACGTCGCCGCCATCTCCGGCTTCGGTCCGAAGATGGTGGATGCCGTCGTGGCGTTCCTGTTCGCGGAGGAGTCGCGGAAGCTGCTCGAGAAGCTCAAGGCCCACGACGTCTCGCGACCCCAGCCCGTGAGCGCGTCGAACCTCGAAGGCCCGCTGGTCGGCAAGAGCTTCTGCGTGACGGGCGTGCTGTCGAAGAAGCGCGAAGACGTGCACCAGGAGATTCGCGACGCGGGCGGCGAGGTGCACGACAAGGTGAAGAAGGGCACGACGTACCTCGTCGCCGGCGAGAAGGTCGGCAAAGCCAAGCTCGACGGAGCGCGCAAGTTCGGCGCCCTCGTCGTCGACGAGGCGGGGCTCGCGGCGCTCATTCGCGGAGAAGAGCCGGCCGCCGCGCCCGCGCCGTAGCGAGGAGCATGCCTGTCCTCGCGGCCTTCTGGCAGCAGCCGCTGCTCCGGGCCGGCCTCTTGCTGGCCGGGCTCGGGCTGGGCGCGCTGGGCGTCGCGCGGCTCGCGCTCGAAGCGCGCCAGCCGCCCGCGCGCTGCCCCGAGGGCATGAGCCTCGCCGGTGAGCGCTGTTGCGGCGCGGGCCAGAGCCTCGCCGGCGGCGCGTGCCACGGCGCGGCTCGGAGCTGCGCTGCCACGCAAAACAGAGACGCGAGCGGGCAGTGCGTCGCGCGCTTCGGCGTCGTAGCGCTCGCGGGCGGCGACCTGTTCATCGGCGCCGCGGATTGGGACGGACAAAGCGGCGCGGAGCGATTTCCGCGCACGCGCGTCGCGCCGTTTCGGCTCGACTTGGTCGAGGTGACGCGCGAGCGCTACCGGCGCGACTGTGACGCCTGCGCGGTCGCGGAAGGGGAGCCTGGGTTACCGGTCACGAACGTCGGCCCGCGCGAGGCCGACGCCTTCTGCAAGCGCCAGCGGGGCCGCCTGCCGACGGGCGCGGAGTGGGTTTGGGCCGCTGCCGGCAGCGACGCGCGACGCTATCCGTGGGGCAACGCGGGGCTCGTGTGCCGCCGCGCCGCGTTCGGGCTGGAAACAGGGCCGTGCGCGGCGAGCGGCGCGCCCGAGCTCGTGGGGTCGCGCCCCGACGGCGCCTCACCGGAAGGCGTGCTCGATCTCGCGGGCAACGTCGCGGAGTGGACGCGCGAGAGCGACGGCGGCTACGCGGCGCGGGGCGGCTCCTTCCGCTCGACCTCGGCCGCGGAGCTGAAGAGCTGGGCCGCGCTCGCGGGCAGCGAGAAAGCGCTCCACATCGGCTTCCGTTGCGCGTATCCACCTTGAGCATGACCGCTTGCGTCTTGTGCATCGGGACCGAGCTCACGCGCGGCGAGCTCATCAACACCAACGCGGCCTGGCTCGCGGAGGCGCTCACCCGCATCGGGCTCGAGGTGACGTCGATCGACTGCGTCGACGACGATCGCGGGCGCATCGAAGCCAGCCTGCGCAGACTGAGCGCTGAGCACCGGGTGCTGGTGTGCACGGGCGGCCTCGGGCCGACGACGGACGACATCACCACCGAATGCGCAGCGCGCGTGGCGGGGGTCGAGCTGTACCGCGACGCCGACGCGCTGGAGCACATCCGCCAGCGCTGCATTCGCTACGGGCGCCCCGAAATGGTCGACCTGAACGCGAAGCAGGCTGATTTTCCGGTCGGCGCTCGCGTTTTGCCCAACGAAAACGGCACCGCGCCCGGTTTTTGCGTGAGCCTCGGTCGCACTCCCGCGTACTTCATGCCGGGCGTGCCGAGCGAGATGAAGGCCATGTTCGATGGCCACGTCGCGCCGGACTTGGCGGCGCTGGTCACGAGCGCGCGCCATCAAATCGTGCTGCGCACCTTCGGCTTGCCGGAGTCGGAAGTGAACCAGCGGCTGGCCGGCGTGGAAGCGCAGTACGGCGTCTACCTCGGTTACCGCGCGAGCTTGCCCGAGATCGAAGTGAAGGTGCTGGCCAGCGCCGCCGCGCTCGACGAGGCCAAAGCTCGCGCGCGCGTGGCCGCTGACGACGTGCGCGCGCGCCTCGGCGACCACGTTTACGCTGAAGGCTTCGGCAGCTTGCCGGACTTCTTGGGCAACATGCTGGCCGAGCGCGGCAAAACGCTGGCGCTGGCCGAGTCGTGCACGGGCGGCTTGGGCGCGGAGCTCATGACCCGTGCGCCCGGGTCCAGCCGCTACTTCTTGGGCGGCGCCGTCACCTACGCCAACAGCGCGAAGACGGCCCTGCTCGGCGTGCCCGCAGAGCTGATCAGCCAGCACGGCGCCGTGAGCGCCGAGGTTGCGCGGGCCATGGCCGAGGGCGCGCGCGCGCGTTTCGGCGCCGATTTCGGGCTCGCCTTCACGGGCGTCGCCGGGCCCGACGGCGGCAGCCCGCAGAAGCCGGTCGGCCTCGTGCACTGGGCGCTCGCGAGCCCCGCCGGCACCCTGCTTCGCAACCGAGTGTTCGTCGGCAGTCGCGTCGACGTTCGTCGCCGCGCCGTGTTCGCCGGCTTCGATCTGCTGCGCCGCAGCCTCTAGAACGCCGAACGGTTTGACCGCTCGGCGTTCTAGACCTTTCCTGGTGGGGGCAGCTCGCGCCGCTGAGCACTCATCGCATTTTTTGCAGGTTTTGGATCGCTTGGGTGGCGATGAGGACATCGTTAAGACCGCGACCGACGACAGTCGGTCCTGGTGGACCGTTTGACGGGCCGAAGTAGCCGCCAAT
>JAEYWK010000085.1 GCA_023431345.1 Pseudomonadota bacterium | reverse complement strand
AGCGCGATTCCGTCCAGAAACGTGCAAGCTCCGCGCGGGCGATGACCAACGCCGCCCCGCCATCCCCCTCACGCAGCTTGCGCGAGATCCCGCATCCGTCCCTCAGCTACGCTGCGCGGTAACAGCTGGAAGCGACGACGGGGCAGCAGAAGGAGATCTGGAAGGTATTGCCGGAGGCGGATGCGCCGGCGGCGCTGAAGTGGCTGGACGTCGAGAAGGGGCGGGTGCGAGCGGGCGGCGCCTCGGTCGCGCCTCAGAAGATGCGCTTCGCCGAATTCGCGACATCGCTGTTCGCACGCAAGGTCGAGACCAAGGAGATCCGTAGCGCCAAGGGGCGGCAGAAGTGGGGGAACACGCTCGAGCATTTGATCGCGGGCACCGAGGTCATCGAGACGGATGACAGCGGTGCTCAGGTCGGGCGCAAGTTCGTGTCTGGGTTTGGCGAGATGTTTCTCGACAAGCTCGGGGCGGTGCACATTGAAGAGTGGCGAGCGGGGATTGCCAGGCTGATTCAGGCTGGCGATTACGCTCCGACGACGTGCAACAGCTGGCTGTCGGTGTTGCGGGTGATCCTTCAGGCGGCGAAGCGCGAGCTCGGGCTTTCCGGGCTGGCGACCGAGGGCGTGAAGGATTTCGACGAGTCGGAGCACGAGACCTATTCCGAGGAGGAGCCGAACGCGCTCTTGCCGGAAGAGGTGCCGGTGTTCTTGGGCGCCATGCGTGAGCTGTTTCCGCAGCACTACGCGATGGTGTTTCTGGGAATGGTGACCGGGCTGCGGCCGTCGAGCCTGAGGCCGCTGCGCCGGCAGGGACCGAAGGCGGATGTGCTCTGGGACGAAGACAAGCTGCTGGTGCGGCGTTCACACACGCTCGGCGACGAGGTGATGAACACGACGAAGCAGCGGGTGAAGTACCGGATTCATCTGCCGGAGGCGGCCATGGAAGTACTGCGGTGGCACACGGGGACGCAGCTCGCGACGGCGGAGATGAAGGAGTCGGAGCTCCTGTTTCCGGCCATCACGGGCGGCTACCGATCGCCGTCGGTGCTCAACAAGCCGTTCGAAGAGGTTGGTCGGGCGATCGGTCTGAGCAAGCGCTTCACCCAGCGCGGGCTTAGGCGAACGTTCAACGGCCTCGCCAGGGCGGCGCAGGTGGAGGGCGTGGTGACCAAGAGCATCTCGGGCCACGTGACGGACCGGATGCGCGAGCGGTACTCCACCGTCGCGCCGATCGAGCAGCGGGCAAGCATCGCGAGGGTGATCGACTTTGCCCAGGCAAGGTCGACATTGGCCAGCCAAGGTAACGAGCCCGCCACGAGTGGGGAGCAAACTGGGGAGCAGGCTCCCCAGAGTGGGGAGCAAAAAGAAAAAGCCGGCGGGTTCGACTGAACCAACCGGCTGTTTTCTCTCCAGTATTCTGGAGCGGGAGAAGGGATTTGAACCCTCGACGTCCACCTTGGCAAGGTGGCACTCTACCGCTGAGTTACTCCCGCGGAAGGGCGCTCCTTTTACGAGTCGGAGGGGGGTATGTCAAGGACGGGGTCGCTTTTTTCGTTATTTCGGGCGGCCTGTCGGGCTGGGGGGCCGGTGCTGCCCGGGGCGCGCTCAGACGCCGTCGAAGAAGTCGACGACGCCGGTGACGAGGTCGTATTCGGCGCCGACGACGACGAGGCCGTTTTTCAGCATCAGCTCTTCGAGCAGGCGCGAGCCGTGGCGCAGCTGGTTACACGAAGCCGAGACGTTGGCGCGCGTGGCGGCGCGGAGCAGGGCGCTTCGGTCTCTGGCGAGCTCGGTGTGCATCAGCGGCGCGATGGCGGGCGCGATGCGGTCGGTGATGGAGAGCAGGTTACGGGAGCGCGGAGGCTGATCGTGGCTCGGCTGCATGCCCTGCACGGTGGCGTCGATGGCTCCGCAGTGCGAGTGCCCCATCACCACCACGAGCTGCGTGCCGAAGTGCTCGGCCGCGAACTCCACGCTGCCGACCTGAGAGGGGGCGACGATGTTACCGGCCACCCGGATGACGAACAGGTCACCCAGGCCTTGGTCGAAGATGGTCTCCGCGGGCGCGCGCGAGTCGGCGCAGCCGAGGATGATGGCGAAGGGGCGCTGCAGGGCGGCCGGATCGATGCGACGGCTGAGGCTCGCCAGCGCGTCGACGCTGCGG
Source organism: Pseudomonadota bacterium (assembly GCA_023431345.1). GTDB lineage: Bacteria > Myxococcota_A > Polyangia > Polyangiales > Polyangiaceae > PMG-095. The sequence continues at coordinate 46,367 of JAEYWK010000085.1, read as the reverse complement.
ACGTTGGCGACGAAGCGAGCGTTGCCCTCGCGCAGGCGGCTGATCGCGTCGGGGGGCGGGATGATCGAAGACATGGCCCCTCTTAGCCCAGGTTCAGGCCGGCCGCGTCAACGATCGCGGTCGCTCCGCCCGGGCTAGAATTCAGGCTTTGCGCAGCGCGGCGAGCAACTTGGCGTCGAGCAGCTCGGTCGTGAACGGCTTTTGCAAGAAGCCGGCGAGACCCGCGCCCGCAAAACGCGCGATAGCGTCCTGCTCGTTGAAGCCGCTCATCAGCAGCACCGGCACCCGGGGGTCGAGCTCACGGATGGCCTCGCAGGCGGCCACTCCGTCGAGCTTGGGCATCGTGAGGTCCATCAGCACGGCGACGAAGGGAGTGGTGGCGGCGCGGAACGTATCGACCCCGTCACGGCCGTCGACGGCCGTGACGACGGAGTAGCCGAGGGCTTCGAGGATGCGCGCGGTGACTTTGCGCACGATCTCTTCGTCGTCGACGACGAGCACCGTGCCGCTGCGCAAGGCGGAGCTGGGGCGCGAAGCTCGGCCGCTGCTGGGGGCGGCACCATCGACCGCGGGCAGCAGCACTCGAAAGACGGTGCCCACCTTGGCTTGGCTGTCGACGCGAATCGCTCCGGAGTGACCGCGCACGATGCCGAGCACGGCGGAGAGCCCCAAGCCGCGGCCCGTGAACTTGGTGGTGAAGAACGGATCGAAGATGCGCGCCTGCGTCTCGGTATCCATGCCCGCGCCGGTGTCGCTGACCTCCAGGAAGGCGTAGCGCCCGCTCGGTAGCTCGGGCGACAGGAACGCTGTTTTCAGCTCCTCGCGGGCGACGTGCGCGAGACCGGTCGTGACGCGGACGGTGCCCGGCTTGCCTTCGAGGGCCTCGGATGCGTTGAGCACCAGGTTCATGATCACCTGCTGCAGCTGCGTCGGATCGCCCTCGATGCTCGCGTGCGAGGCGTGCAGGCTCAGCTCGAGCTCGGTGCTCTTGGAGGTCGACAGCTTGAGCAGCTGCGTCGTTTCACGCACCAGCGCGTCGAGATCGAGGCGCCGCACGCTGAAGCGGCCCTTGCCGGAGTAGGCCAACATTTGACGGCACAAGTCGGCGGCGCGGGTGGCCGCTAGCTCGACCTGTTGCGCGTGCTCGGCGAGCGCCGGTGGACACGCCGCGTTCATCCGCATCAAGCTGGCGTGGCCGATGATGCCCGTCAGCAGGTTGTTGAAGTCGTGCGCGATGCCTCCCGCCAGCACCCCCAGGCTCTCCAGCTTCTGGGTCTGCTGGAGGCGCTTCTCGAGCGCCGTGCGCTCTTCTTCGCGCCGCCGCAGCTCGGTCATGTCGCGCGCGATACCTTCGCGCGCCACGGGGCGGCCGGCGCTGTCTTCGACGAGCACGCTGCGCGCTTCTACCCAGCGAACGGTGCCGTCTTTGTGCACCCAGCGCGCCAGCACCTCCGACGTCTCTCCGTGCAGTTGATCGGGCGACCGATCGACGCTGGCGCGATCATCGGGGTGGATCACGTCGCGCAGCAGGTAGGGATTTTCGTAGAAGGCGCTCGGCGGATAACCTGTAATCAGCTCGATCGAGGGCGAGATGTAATCGAAGCCGACCGGGTCGAGCCGCAAGCGATAAATGATGTCGCTGGCGTTCTCGACCATGCGACGAAACTTGGTCTCGCTCGCGCTGAGCGCGCGTGCGGTGTTGCGTAGCTCCGTGTAGTCGCGAGCCGAGCCTGCGACGTAGCGAACCCTGCCGTCTATCACCAGCGGCACCAGCCGCGTATGCCAAAACAGCGGCTCACCACCGAACGCCTGCTCGTCGTCGAAGTCAACGACCTCTTGAGTGAGGACGCAGCGCTCGAAGCGACCGCGCAGCAGCTCGAGGGAGACTTCGGGCGCCAGCTCGTCGAGGGTGCGGCCAACGTCCGCGGCGCCGCGGCGGGTCAAGGCTTTCCAGGCGTCGTTGACGGCTACCAGACGAAACTGCGCTGGACCCTCGACGACGTAAACGAAGCAAGGGTCCGCGCTTTGAGTGAAAAACGCCTCCCAAACCTGGCGTTCCAGCTCTGCGGGCATGATCTCCCGTGTAACGCACCCGCCGGCGGAAAAGAAGCCTGGGAGGTGGAGCGAGGGGCGGGGCGCACGGACTCGCCGCGACGGCCTCTTGGCGCGCGCGCGGGAGCACGGGCTTTCGAGGCGATTCAGTTGGGCACGATGCGCTCGGGGTTCCCCAAGAACTCGAAGTGCATGGTGTCGCGCAGCACCGGGTCGCGGCCGAGCCAATAGAAGCCGTAGCGTTCGAAGGTGTCGATCCAGCAGCGGGGCAGCTCGGTGCGCTCGAACACCGAGGCGACGGTGCCCTGACACGCCTTGTGCTCGGGCCACGGCGCGACGCAGCCGCAGCACGGATTACGATCGGGATCGATGTCGATCGCGATGCCGAACAGGTGATTGGAGACCTCGGCGCCGCGGTAGCTGTTCTCGCTGCGGAAGCCGCCCACGGCGCGAGGGCGGTAGCGATCGGCGGCTTTCTTGGTGCACGTCTTCTTGATGCGCCGCTCGACGCAGGCGAGCGCGGGCGCCACCTTCTTGTGTACGAGCAGGGGCAGCCCCATGAACTGCGTGGGGGTTGCCTGCGAGTAGGCCGTCTTGTCGTTGAGCTCCTGAAAGGGGGCGCCTTCGACGCGGCCGTAGCGCTCGACGCGGTAACGAATCGCCCGATTCGCCTTCTTGCCGTCGATCATCTTGCCGATCATGAAATTCTTGCGGATCAAGAATGCTTGCGGCTTCTGAAAATAACAGCCACGGTATTCCGCTTCTGCGTTTTTGACGGCGGGCAGACCGAGCAGCAGGGCCAGCACCACGAAGCAGCAGAGGGGGATCCAAAACGTCGGCGAACGGCGCATCAATCGGTCACGGCTGGCTTAGCACTGCCTCTCGACCGAGGCGCGAGCTTTCGTCGATCGGTCCAGCGCGCGCGCCGCGGCCAGCCCTGTGTCAGGGTGAAGCGCGGGGTAGCGCTCGCGAGCGCGGCCCCGATGAAGCGAAGAATGCGGGCTATTGCGAGCCGTCCCGCGACGGGACGTGCTACGGGCGGCGAGCATGGGTTCGCCCGCGATTTCGGTGCTCCTGCCGGCGTACGACGCCGGCGCGACCCTCGACGCGGCGCTCTGCAGCGTCGAGCGACAGAGCGAGCGTGACTGGGAGTGCGTGGTGGTCGACGACGGCTCGACGGACGGGACGCGCGAGATCGCGCTCGCGCACGCGGCGCGTGACGGGCGGGTGCGCGTGGTTTCGCTCGCGCACAGCGGCATCGTGGCTGCCCTCGACGCCGGTCTCGAACAATGCCGGGGAGAGCTCGTGGCGCGCATGGACGCCGACGACTTGATGGCGCGTGAGCGCCTGAAGCGGCAGCGTGCGGTGCTTTCGGCGCGCAGCGATTGGGCCGGCGTAGGCTGCCACGTGCGGCTCTTCCCGCGGCGCGGCATCCGCGACGGTCTGCGCAGCTACGAGCGCTGGCTCGGCGCGATGAAGAGCGACCTCGACGTGCGGCGTGAGGCGTTCATCGAGTGCCCGATAGCTCACCCGACCTTGATGATGCGGCGAGAGGTGCTCGCGCGCTTGCGCTATCGCGACCAGCCCTGGCCCGAAGACTACGATCTGGTGCTGCGCGTGCTCGAGCAGGGAGACGCGCTGGGCATGGTTCCAGAGCGGCTCCTGCACTGGCGCGACGGGCCCACGCGCTTGTCTCGTCGCTCACCGCGCTACGCGCTGGCTGCGTTCGTGGAGTGCAAGGCCGAGTTCTTGGCGCGCACGTTCCTCGCCGGCGCGGAGCGCTACTTGCTCTGGGGCTTCGGCGACACCGGCAAGGCGCTGCGCCAGGCGCTCGCCCGGCGCGGAAAGCAGCCGTCGGCGATCGTGGAGCTGCACCCGGGGCGGCTCGGGCAACGGATCCACGGCGCGCCCGTGATCCCGCCCGAGCTGCTGCCGGCTCAGCCGCGCGCCCCGTTGTTGGTCTCCGTCGCAGGCCTGGGGCCCAGAAGCGAGATCCGGGCTGCCCTTTCGGCGCTGCGCTACGAGGAGACGCGCGACTACTACTGTGTGGCCTGACAGCGCGCGCTAATATCGGTACTGATAGACCAAGTCGACGCCGGTGCCGATCGTCCCGAGCTGTCCGCGCACCGACCAGCGCGGAGCGAATCGCCAGTCGACGGCGGCGCCGACGTTGCCGCCCCCGGGTCCGTCGGCGCCCGCGGCGGCGTCACTGGTCGCCTGGTAGTTGCCTTCGACGATGACCTGATTGTTCACGCGGTAAGCCGCCGAGTACGTCGTGCCCTGCTCGCCTTCCTGACCGCGCAGCTGCACGCGAGCGAGCGGCGTATCGGACAACAAGGTGTCGAGCGCGCCGATCCCCAGCGTGGCGACGCCTTGGTCGAGCAGCAGCGACCAGGCGTCTTCGCTCGGTCGGTCGAACTTGAGGATTGGCTCCGAGAGCGTGCCGGTCACGAACGCGGTCAGCGTCGAGCCGTCGGGCGCGCGCCAAGTCGCTTGCACGTCGAGGCGAGGATCCTTCGGATCGGCGGTGTCGAAGAAGACGCCGCCGCGCTCGATGACGAAGATCTTGCCGAGCAGCTGCACAGCGCCGCGACGCTCGAGGTAGATGGCGCCCGTGACGCCGAGCCCCTGCGCGAGCACCACGTTCGGATCGCCCGTGATGGGCAAATCGAGCAGCACGCCACGCGCGACGCGCGCGCGCTGGCCGAGGTGAATCTCGAACTGCCAAGGCAAATCATCTTCGGCGCGAGCTCCCTTCGGCTCCGCGATCGGCTGCAGCAGCGTGACGTTCTCGTTCTCGTCGAGGCTGGTCAGCTCGCGCGGCGAATCCGGCGGCAGTTGGGCGTCCAGGCTCGTAAAATTCACCTTCACGTGCATCTTCTCGGGGTGCCGGGTCATCTGCAGCGTGAACACCGCGTCCGCGTTGGCGCGGGTGATGCCGTCGACGACGAGCGGCAGCTGCGAGATGGTGACGCCGGCCTGTCCGGACTGGAGCCCGAGGCTCTTGAGGTGCAGCACCATGTCGGCGTTCATGTTGTGAACGCGCGCCCCGGCGCTGGCGCGTAGGTTGGGGATCTCGACGCGGGTGTCGTTCAGGCCTCGCTTGGCGGTCGCGGTGAAGGACACGTCGCGCAAGCGAAAACCCAGGCCCGTGAGCACGAACGAGCCGCGCTCGAGGCCCACGGTGCCGCTGAGCTGCTCGACGCGCCTCGCGTCCTCGCCGGGCGCGAGCGGCTCGAGCCGTGCCTTGAGGTCTCCGTCGAGCTGCCCCTGCAGCTCGCTGACGAAGTCGGTGAGCGCTGGCTGGAGCACCGAGGCTTCGAGCTTTTGGGCGCGGACGGCGGCGTCGATGGGTTGCGCGTCGTCGAGGGCAGGCAGCGCCGTTTTCCAGGAGATTCCAGCGTTCAAGTCACCGGAGACGGTCGCGGCGCCGTGCTGGATGCCGAAGCTCAGCCGGGCCCGGTTCGCGCTACTGCGCAGCTCGAGCGTGCCGTCGCCGACCGCCAGTCGATCCACGCGCACCTCGCGGATCTCGAGCTCGCCGGAGGCGTTGGGCGAGTCGGTGCTGCGATCGAGCAGCAGCTTGCCGCGGGCCGAGCCGGTGACGCGGGCCTCGGCCAAGGGCGGAATCGTCGCGAGCGGCAGGCCCTCGAGCGACGCCAGCGCCGTGCCGCGCCACGGCGAGAAGCCAGCTCCCAAGTCGAAGGGTGCCTGCCCGGTCCAGCGCAGGTTGGCGACGCGTTTGCCCCCGCACGGCGCGGCGCCGAGGTTGAAGCTGCCGGGCAAGAAGACCTCCGCGCCAACGTTGAAGTCTCCCGACTTCTGGGCGTATTCGGCGGTGGCGCACACGTCGATGGGCTCCGCGCGGTCGCTGACCGTGAAGCGCAGGTCGCTGCCGCGCACGCCGAGCGACGCGATCGGATCGGCGAGCGATCCGCGGAGCGTGCCCTCCAGCCGTACGCTTCCGCGCACGCCGGGCAGTCGCACGCCGCCCGGCAAGTTGTCGAGATCGAGCTGACTGATGACGACCTTGGCGGAGAGCGGGCGCTGCTCGAGCTGCGCTGCGAGCGACTCCCGGCCGGCGAGCGCCGCCTTGCCGTCGAGCGTGAGGTCGGCGCTCGCGCCCAGGAGTCGGCCCGCGCTCTGCTCCGCGCCGAGCGAAGCGGTCGTGTCTCCGCTCGCTCCGTCGTGCTGGGCGGAGGCGAGCAGCTCGATACCGGAGAACACGAGCGGGCTCTCGCCGCCGCGCGCTATGGTTGCGATGAGCCCAGACGTTTTGCCGTTGAACGCGAGGTTGGGAAAGAGCTCGGGATCGGAGCGGGTCACGTCGAGCGAGAGGCTCGCGCGGCCGCCGACGTCCACGTCGAGCTCCGGCAGGAGCTGACCCAGGTAGTCGAGCGTGACGTCGGTCAGCGCGAGGTTGGCGCGGCCGGTGGCGCGCGCAAACGAGCTGAGCCGAGTGGGGGGGCCGTCGAGATCGCCCTCCCAATCTGCGGAGAAGCCCGCGAGCCCTGCGACTTCGCCCGTGCTCGCGCCGCTGAGATGGTCACCCTCGAGCTGGGCCGTCAGCTGGGCTGAGATGCCGCTGAGGTTCTCGATGGTGGCCCCGGTGATCGAGAGCTCGAGCGTGCCGCGTTGGGTCTTCCCGCTGGTCAGCGCGTCGATGGCGACGCTGGCGCGGCCCTCGAGCGTACCTCGCGGGAGCCCCAATACCCGGGAAATCGCCGATAAGTCTAGGTTCTGCCCGGCGGCGGTCACGCTCAGCGTCTGCGGGCTGAGCTCGGCGTCGCCGTTCAGCTCTCCGCTGGCGCCGCGCAGCTTCAAGGCCCGCACGAGCACGCGCTGCTCCGAGATCTCGAGCTGCGCGACCTCGCCGCGGAGCTCCACCCCGTTGCGAGCGACGCCGACGCTCAGCTCACGCAGCGACGTCGACGCGCCGCCGAGCGCGACGCGCGCGCGGGCGTCGAAGCTGGGCCCGTCTTGCGTCTTCAGAGCCAGGCTGACGAGCGGCGTGCTGGCGGCGCCATAAGCCGTTGCGCTCACGTCGTCGAACGAGAAATGGCCGTAGCTGAGCCGGTTGCCGGTGAGGCGCGCGCTGAGCTGGAGCTGGCCCGGGCGGGCCAGATCGCCTTTCGCGCTCGCGAGCAGGCGACCGCTCTCGAGCGCCACCCCCTCGTAGCGAAGGCCGCGCACGTCGAGCGCGAGGCTCGCGTCGAGTCGATTCTGAAGCAGCTCGGCGCGGAGCCGCGCGTCGGCGACGCCGGAGCCGTCGAAGTAGGGGCGCAGCCGCTCGACGTTCGAAAGACTCACCCGCTTGGCCTCGGCCTCGAGGGCGAGCTTGCCGCCCGGGAACACCGAAAACCTCAAATCTACCGGCAACCCCAGGTCGTGAAGGTGAGCTTCGCCGACGAGCACGCCGTCCTTGGTGGCGGCGCTGAACTCGGCTGCAGGCACCGCGACGGAGCGGACCGTGGTCGGGCGCGTCGTGCCGCCCACGTCGAGCAGCCACTGGCCATTTTCCTCGTGCAAGCCCAGCTCGGTGTCGATGTCGATGTTGGTCTCGGGCGCGTCGGGAAATAGAGCGCGCAGATCGAGTCGGCGGCCTTCGATGTCGAGCCGCACGCGCGCCGGCGTGGCCAAGTTGATGGAGCCGCTGGAGCTCAGGGTCGCGCTCTCGCCGATCTGGGCTTTCAGCTCGACGTCGAGATCCGGCGGTCGACCCTTCACGTGCAACTCGGCCGCGCTGCTCACCTGCAGCGGCCAAGCCGCGAGCAGAGCGCGCGCGGCTTGCGGTTCGGCGCGCGGCAGACTGACGCGCAAATCGAGCTGCTCCTTTTCGTAGCGCACGACACTACCGAACTGCACGTCGCCCATGTAACCGTCAAAATTGCTCCACACCGCGCCGGGCGCGCGAACATGCAGGCTTGCCACCCCCTTGGCGTCGGCGCCGCCCACGCCGCGCGCGAGCAGCGCGAAGCGCGCGACGTCGATGGCGGCCCCCTTCGGGGTGGCCAGGACGGAGCCGCGCACTCCGGAAATTTCGGCCTCCAGCGTGGGGCTGCCGGCTAAGCCGCCGCGGGCGAAGCCCTGGTCGATGTCGATGCGGGGCAGCCAAACGCGCGTGTATTGCGAGCTGGGCGAAGGCGGCTCGGGGGCGTCCGTGGACCGCGGGAAGAAGGCGTGCGCGATGCTGGGCAGCCCGTCCTCCTCTTCGATGATCTCGGCTTCGGCGCGACCTATGTGGACGTGATCGATGACGATCGTCAGCTTTGCATCGCCGCGAAGCGCGCGGCGCACGATGTCGAGCACGTCCGCTTGCGCGATCAGCCGATCGACCTTGAGCACGACGCGGTGCGCGGGGTCACGCACCACGATGTCTTCGGCCACGACCTCTCGCGGGCTCAGCTTAGTGACGGACCCGATGCTGATCCGGCCGCGAAAGGTGGCCGCGAGCACGCTCCCGAGCGTCGAGCCTGCGGCGCGCCGCCCCGCTGGTAAGTCGAGGTGGCCGATCAGCGCGCCGAGGGAGCCGATGGCGAACAAGGCCACGATGCCGAGCGTGGAAAGCACGCGCACAACGAGCCTCAGCCAGCTCCGCGAGCCTCCGCGCGGCGGCCTGGTCATCAGAAGGCGTCTCCGAAGGCGAGGTGAATGGCGGCCGGCAGCCCGCTGCGATCGCTGGCCTTTCCGAAGAACCAGGGGCGCTCTTGGCCGTGGGCGAGCGGAAGCTCACGCTCGCCCATGGCCTGAAGGCCCGGCACGCGTACGCCGAAGTCCAAACGAATCGGCCCCACGGGGGATTGGTAGCGCAGGCCTGGGCCTACCGAAAGGTGGGGGTACTTGAATTGCAGTACCCCTAAATCCCGGGTGACGTCGCTGGCGTCGGCGAACGCGACCAGGGTGAACGGATAGAACCCCGCCCAGCGCAGCTCGAGCGACGCTTCCCAAAGCGTGAAGCCGCCGAGAGGACGAATGCAGCGCGCGTCCTCGCGATTCACCGCCAAATTGCAGTTGATGCTAGCGGGGAGCAAGAACCCGATCGGGCCATGGGGGCTGATGGCGTTCTGAGCGTAGCCGCGGTTCGAGGTCGAGCCGCCCGAGTAGAAGGCGCGCGCGAGCAGCTTCTGCTGATCGAGGTTGCTGGCGTCCGTGCCACCGGCGGCGGCGGCGCGTTGCCGGTCGGTGCGCAGGGTGGTGCCGTAGTCGGGGGCGAGGATGAGGCCGAGCTTGAGGCGGCTCGCCAAGATCCAATTGCCGACCTGCTGCTCGTCGTGCCAGCGCTCGCCCGAGAGCGGCGCGTAGATGCGCAGCTCGGGCTCGAGCTTGACGTCCGAGACCGAGCCGCCGAGAGCGTAGCGGCTGCCCATGCGCAGGCCTGCCAGCTCGATCGAGCTACTGAACGCGACGCGCAGGTCGTTCTTGTCCCGCTTCCGCGAGACCACGTTGGCCCCCGACAAGCCGCGGAACCACTCGTCGATGTCGCCGGGCTTCGTCTGCAGCAGCGCATAGATGCGCGGGTAGCTGACCCAAACCGTGTCGACCCCCGTCACCTCGTTCTGCGCGGAGTAGGGGATGCGCGCCTGGAGGTTGTACGAAGGCTCGAGTAAAACGCGCCCCTTCAGGAAGCTGCGCTTGAGCGCCAACTTGGCGCTCGGCACGTTGAAGCCGACGACCTTCTCGTCGCGTGGATCGGTGTCCGGGAGCAGCGGATAGAGCTGCGGTCCGCGCGCGAAGCGGACGGTGGCCGAGCCGCTCGTGCGGCCGTTGAAAATCGAGGGCTGCTCCAGCGTGACGGAGGAGTTCATCACCAAGAACACGTTGGTGGGCGTGGCGGTGACGGTGTCGAGCGTCTCGAGGCGGTTCGGGAAAATGTCGCCGCCGACCTTGCTCTCGATGCTCAGGCGCCGCGCCCCGCCCAAGAAATTTTTGTGCTCCCAGTCCGTGCGCACGTGCAGCTCGAGCTTGAGCGCGTCCAGGATGGTGCCGCCGCCCAGCGTGAGCTTGCGCAGGTCGTCCTCCTGCAAGCTCACCAAGATCGGCACCTCGTCGCGCTCCGGGTCGGACAGATCGGGCGTGACCTCGGCGCGCGCGAAGCGGTCCATGTTCTCGAGCGCGCTGCGCGCTTCTTCTTGTGCGGCCTCCGAGTAGCGCGCGCCTTGCTGCAGGCCCAGGATCGCGCGCACCTTCGTCTCGGGGATTTTCTTCAAGCCGCGCACGCGAATCTCGCCGAAGCGGGCGCGCTTGCCGGGGCGAAGCTCGGTCTTGATGTCGGCGGCGCGCGCGTTCAAGTCCACCGTCGCCGTCACCTTCACTTTGGCGTATGCGTAGCCGGCCTCGCGCAGCGCTCGCTCGAGCTCGCTCTTGTAAGCGTCGAGCGTCTCCTCGGTGAACGGCGCGCCCGGCAGCGGCGGCGGCACGGCGCTTTGGATCAGGCCGACCTCCGGATCCAGCGCGAGCACGCCCTCCTTCATCACTTCCCGCACCGTCACGCGCGGGCCGGGCGTGACGCGCACCTCGATCGCGACCTTGCGCTCGCCGACGGGCCGCACGCGCGCGGCGATCACCTTCACGTCGTAGTAGCCCTGGGCGCGGTAGAATCGCTCGATGCGCTCCAAGTCACGGCTGACGAGGTTCGCGTCGTAGACGTCACGCTCCGTCTCGATCCACAGGAACGTGCGCGGCTCGGCCGTCACGAGGCCGCCGAGCACGTCGTCCGTGTCGAGCGCGCTGGGGCTCGTCTCGAGCAACGTGACGTCGCTGACGGTACGCTCGCGCACGTCCGCGGCGCAGCCGAGCGTCCACGCTGCCGTGAGGCTCGCCACGAAAAGCCGCTGCAAAAGGAAGCGGCCGAGGTGCAACGCTTGCTGCAGCATCGGCCGCTTGACCATTACCGGCTTTGCCGGAAGGGCGCCTCGATTTTTAGGCGCTCACTTCGCTTTGCGCTTCTTGCCCGGCAGGGTCGCGAGCTCGGGGGCCGGCTCCTGAACCGTCATTTCCTGGAAGTCGAGCACGCCCATGAAGGGGTCGGCTTCCGCGCCGGACGAGGCCTTGCTGAACGAAACGCCGTACTGGCCCGTCACGGTCACCTTCGCGCCGACCGCGGGCAGGGGATTGGGCACCTTAACGCCCCAGTTGGAGTCGTTGTACTCGGCGCCTTCCTTGCCCTTGTCGAACTCGTCGATGGCGTCGAAAATCTGGGCGAAGTTCGAAGCCCAACCCATCACCTTGATGGAGTCGGCCTCGGGGGCATCCTTCGAGTCGCCGATCCAGAAAGCGGGCACGGGCGCACGGCAGCTCTCAGGATCCGCCTTGCCGGCCTTGTGCACGGCGCACTCCGGCGCGTCGGTCATGTTGTTCTTGACGATGTACCCCTGAATGCTGAGGCGTTTGCCCGCGACGTCTTTGCGGTGCACGCGGCTGCGCAGCGAGTAGCTGGCGCCCCAAACGGTCCAAGCGTCACCGTTCTTCAACGGGCGCTTCGGGAGGTTGGCGGCGGGGGGCAGCGACGCTTTGGCACCGCTGGCCGCGGGGCGCGGCTCGTACTTCACCTCTTCTTGTCCGCAGCCAATGGCTCCCCAACAGAGGGCCGAGATAAGCGTTGAAATGACGGCGGAACGGGCGCGTTGCGACATTACTGAGGGCCTCCTCGAAACTTTCGCGACCTTAGCTTGCGTTACGCCGCCACTGCAAGAGCGCGAATGGGGTTTTTCGGGTCCTTCTGACCCGGTCAGAGGGCCGGCGGCAGCAAGCGACTTTTTCGGGCGAGCGGTGAGCCTGGCTGCGGCATCGGGCTCTGCGCGCGCTGGCTCGCGGCGCCGGAGGGCGACAAAGTGCGCTAGACGCGGTCGCGGGTGGCTCCCATGCGCTACCCGTTACCCGTTCTCACCCGTTACTCGATGCCTCGCACGTTCTTCATCGGAGACGTCCATAGCTGCGCCGACGAGCTCGCGGAGCTCGTCGACCGCGCCGCGATTGTCAGCTCGGATCGCGTCGTCTTCACGGGCGATCTGCTGAGCCGTGGACCCAAGCCACACGAGGTGCTGCAGCTGTTTCGAGAGCTCGGCGCACAGGCGCCGCTCGGCAACCACGAGCAGCGCTTGCTCGACGCGCACCGCGCCCGTCAGCGCGGTGAGCGGGGCCCGCGGCTCAGCCCGTCCCATCAAGCCATCGTGAACGAGCTGACCGAAGACGACTGGGCCCTGCTCGAAGGCTGGCCGTTGATGATCCCGGTGCCGGAGCACGGGGTGGTCGTCGCGCACGCGGGGATTGATCCGAGCTTGCCCCTCGGCGAGCAAGATCCGTGGGTCGTCACTCACGTTCGCTCGATCGACGCCGAAGGCAAGCCAACCGAGAAGTGGGGGACGCCGTGGGGCGCGAGCTACGGCGGTCCGGAGCACATCGTCTTCGGTCACAACGCGCGCAAGCGCCCGCAGCTTCACCCGTTCGCTACTGGTCTCGACACCGGCTGCGTCTACGGCGGAAAGCTGACCGGCTTGCTGCTGCCCGCCGCGACGCGCGTGCCGTCCGTTGCCGAGCGGGCAGAGTGCTTGCTCTCGGTGTCAGCGCGAAAGCAGTACTCCGACTACGGTCGCGGCTTGCCGGACTGATCAGCCATGGCTCAACCGTCGCGCGCGCCCTGGTCTCCGCTCGTCGCGGGCGAGCACGCGCTACCGCGTGAGCTCGGCAGCTACCTCGTGCGCGTGCTGCGGCTGCGCGAAGGAGATGCGTTCGTGCTCTTCGATCCCGAAGCGGGCACGGAGGCGGACGCGGTGCTGCTGCGCGACGTGCCGGCGCTCGCGCGCGTCGAGGAGCCGCGAGCAGCGACGAGCGCGCTAACGCGCGAAGTCATCCTGCTGCAGGGCCTCGCCAAAGGGGACAAGCCCGAGCAGGTCCTGCGCGCCGCGGTCGCGCTCGGTGCGACGACGGTGGCGTTTCTTCGTACCGAGCGCAGCATCAGCGGCGCCGAGCTGCGCCCCGAGCGCCTGCGCGCGGTGATGCTCGACGCCGCTCGCCAGTGCGGCCGCGGCGAGCTGCCGGCGCTGCTGGGGCTCCTCGATTTCGATGCCGGGCTCGCGCGCGGCGCGGGGCGAAAGCTGAAGCTCGCTCCGACGGCGGCGCGAGCGCTGGTCGAGGTGCTGCGAACGCTGTCACCTCGCGAGCCGGTCACGCTGGCGATCGGCCCTGAAGGCGGCTTCGCACCGCGCGAGGACGAGGCGCTGGTCGAAGCGGGCTTCGAGCCGGTTCGGCTCTCCACGTTCGTGCTGCGCACGGAGCTGGCGGCGGTGGCGGCCCTGTCAGTGGTGGCCGCTCACGAGTAGCGCGTTGGTGGCCGGCCAGCCGCGGTCGGATGAGCGCGAGTATGTGGGGACACAGGCTGCGGGTGATCGGCCACGCGGCCTTTTGCGATACGCTAATCAATCCATCGACTTACGATCAGGCACCGGCGATGCACTGAAGCCGGCATGCTCTTCGCGCTCGTCCCCGCCGTGATCTCGATCGCGCTGTTCGTGGCGACGCTGTCGCTCAAGCCAGTCCGTGCGCGCGCCACGCTGCTCCCGCCGCAGCCGAAGAAAGCCTGAACGGCCTAGCAGGTGGGGGCGAGTCGGCCCCTACAAGAGTTCAAGTATTTTCTCAAGCTTTCGGCTGGCCGAGTTGTTGACAGGTCGATCCTAGACCTTTAGCGTCGCGGGCAAGAAGTGGGAGAAAGTGGAGCGAAGTGACTGATTCGCCCAACATCTCCCAAGCCATGATGTTCCGCGGGCAGTTCACACACACGGTCGACGCAAAAGGGCGCGTCAGCCTGCCCGCGCGCTTTCGCGACGTGCTCATGGCCGATGGCGATGCGCGCTTCGTGCTCACGCCCGCCGTGTTCGATCCCTGCTTGCACCTCTATCCCATGAAGGCGTGGGAAGAGTTCGAGCGCAAAGTCTCCGAGCTGCCGAGCTTGGACGCGACGGCGATCCGCTTTCGCCGCCTCTACGTCTCGGCGGCGGTCGAGTGCGAGCTGGATGGCTCGGGTCGCGTGCTGGTGCCGCCCCACCTGCGCGAAAAGATCAAGCTCGACAAGGACGCCCTCTGGGCGGGCATGGGGCGCACGCTCGAGCTATGGGCGAAGTCTTCGTGGGATGCGGCCCTCACGATGACCTCCGAAGAAGCGGACTCGTTCCGAGCTGCTCTGGAGCAACTGAAGATATGACGATGTCAGAACTGCCCTTCGATCCCAAAGCGAGCTTCTCTCACGCGCCGGTGCTGCTGGAGAGCGTGGTCTCCTCGCTGGAAGCCGCGCAAGGCGGGCTGTTCGTCGACGCGACTGCGGGCGGCGCGGGCCACTCGCGCGCCATCCTCGCGGCGTCGCCGAGCGTGCGCTTGATCGCGAGCGACCGCGATCTGCAAGCCGTCGACACGGCCCGCGAGCGCCTCGCCGAGTTCGGGGAGAGAGCTCGCGTCGTGCACGCGCGCTTCAGCGAGATCGGCGCCGCCCTCGACGAGGCCGGCATCGAGCAGGTCGACGGCATGCTCGCGGACCTGGGGGTGAGCTCGTTCCAGCTCGACACCGCCGAGCGCGGCATGAGCTTCCGGCACCAGGGCCCGCTCGACATGCGCATGGACACGTCGCGCGGGGAGACCGCGCTCGAGCTGATCGCGCGGCTGGATCAAGACGAGCTGGCGGACGTGATCTACGAGCTGGGAGAGGAGCGCCGCTCGCGTCGCGTCGCGCGCTGCATCAAGCAAGCGCTCGAGGAGGGCATGCTGAACGACACGATGGAGCTGCGCCGCGCCATCGTGCGCGCCGTGGGCCCACGCCGCATGGGCGGCATCGATCCGGCGACTCGGACCTTCCAGGCCCTGCGCATGGCCGTGAACAGCGAGCTGAGCGAGATCGCGGCCCTGCTCGAGCTGGGCCGCGCGCGCGTGAAGCCGGGCGGTTTGCTGGCCGTGATCAGCTTCCATTCGCTGGAAGATCGCCTCGTGAAGCGCGAGTTCCAAAATCGCATGAACTGGGCGCCGCTCAGCAAGAAGCCGCTCATCGCCACTGACGAAGAGCAAGCGCAGAACCCGCGCTCGCGCAGCGCCAAGCTGCGGGTGGCGCGCCGGCTCGCCCCGGGCGAGGGAGGCGACGCGTGACGACGCTCCGCGAAGAGCGCAGAGCCGAGCGCACCTTCCTCGTCTTGTGGTCGTTGGCGGTGCTCGGCGCCACCGCCGCCTTCGTGCTGCACCTGGGCTTGCGCGTGAAGAGCGTCGAGCTCGGCTACGAGCTCGGTCGCGATCACGCCCGCGTCGCGCGTTTGCGCGAGGTGCGCCACGTGCTCGAGCTCGAGGTGGCGAGCCACAAGACGCCCGAGCGCGTCGATTTCGTGGCGCGCACGCTGCTCGGCATGAGCGAGCCGACCGCGGATCGCATCCTACCCGCGGGGCGGCGCCCGGCGCCGGAGCCGTCACAAGCGCAAGCGCAAGCGGCGGAGGCGGACGGCCCGTGAACATCCGCCGCCCCAAGCCTGCGCCGCCGAGCGCGGCGACGGACGCGCCGCTGCCGACGTCGCCGGCGCGCGCGCGCTGGATCCGAATTCGCATCGGCATCCTGTCGGGCTTCTTGGCGCTCGGCTTGGGCCTGATCGTTTCAGCGGGCTACTCTTTGATGGTCGAGGATGGGGCGGCGTGGCGCGAGCTGGCGGAGGGCCAGCGCCAGCGGCGCCTGCACATCTCGCCCAAGCGCGGCGCGCTCTACGATCGCAACGGCAGCGCGCTGGCGGTCAGCGTCGAGGTGCCGAGCGTGAGCATGGACGCGGTCGAGCTGCTGCGCGGAGTCTCACCCGGACAGGTGCCGGTGGTGGCGCGCGACGCCGCCAATCGCATCGCGCAGGTGCTGTCGCTCGACGCGGCCCAGGTCGAGCGCCGCATCTTGCAGAAGCGCCGCTTCGCCTGGCTCAAGCGCCAAATCAGCGCGGAGGAGGCGGACAAAATCCGCGCTCTGGCCCACGAAGGGCCTGCGAGCGGGCGCGTCCGCGGCCTGGTCGTCGAAGGGGAGGGGCGCCGCTACTACCCGCGCCGCGAGCTGGCCGGGCCCGTCTTGGGCTTCGTCGCGCCGGACGGTGAGGGCAAAGACGGCCTGGAGTACGCGCTGAACGAGGACCTCAAAGGCCGCGTCGACAAGCTCTCGGGGCTGCGTGACCGCTCGGGGCGCTTGCTGCTCTCCGACGGCATCGAAGACGAGCAGGCGCTGGCAGGCCACAACGTGTACCTGACCATCGACCAAGGTATTCAGTATACCGCGGAGCGCGAGCTGATGCAGTCAGCGCGCGAGTTCGAGGCGTCGGGGGGCTCGGTGGTGGTCGTCGATCCGAACAACGGCGAGATCTTGGCGCTCGCCAGCTGGCCCTTTTACAACCCGAACGACTACGGCGACTCCGCACCGGAGGACCGTAAAGAGCGTTCGGCGGGCGGCGCCTACGAGCCCGGCTCGAGCGTGAAGATGTTCACGGTCGCGGCGGGGCTCGCGGCGGGCGTGATCACGCCGACCCAGAAGCTTTACTGCGAGAAGGGCCTGATGCCCGTCGACAACGTCGTGATCCGCGACACTCACCCCGCGGAGTGGCTGACCATCTCGCAGATCCTCGCCATCTCCTCGAACATTTGCTCCGCCAAGATCGGCCTCGGCCTCGGCGAAGAGAAGCTGTACGAGGCGTTCCGTCGCTTCGGCTTCGGTGAGAAGCCGGGGGTGGGCTTGCCCGGCGAGGCGTCGGGCACGCTGCGGCCGCGCGGGCGGGGCTGGGTGCAAGTGGAGACGGCGTCGGCCGCGTTCGGGCAGGGCATCAGCGTCACCAACTTGCAGCTGGCGATGGCGATGTCGGCGATCGCCAACGGCGGCGAGCTGTACGAGCCGATCTTGATCAAGAAGGTGACGACCGCGACCGGCGAGATCGTGCGCGAGGCGGCGCCCACGGTGCGTCGCCGCGCCGTGCCCGAAAACGTGGCGCGCACGCTGCGCGAGTTGCTCGTCTCCGTCACCGAAGGCCACGGCACCGGCACGGAAGCGGCGATCGACGGGTACCGCGTCGCGGGCAAGACCGCGACGGCTCAGAAGACCGATCCGGCGACGGGGCGCTACTCGCTCGACAAGTTCACCTCGTCTTTCATCGGCTTCGTGCCGGCGGAGAAGCCGGTCGTCGCGATCGCGGTGATGGTAGACGAGCCGATGGTCGATCACGCGGGCGGCAACGTCGCCGGCCCGATCTTCCGGCGCGTGGCGCACATGAGCCTCAAATATCGCGGCTTGACGCCGAAAGGCAGCGATCGCGCGGACGTGGCGGTGCTCGCGAAGAGCCCCGATCCCGCGAACGCGACGTACGCGCTGCTGCGCGAAGCGGCCGGCAAGAAGCCCCCCGTGCAAGAGACCGTCGGCGGCAACGGCCCGGTGCCCGCCGGCAAGGTACGCGTACCCGACATGACAGGGTGGCCCGCGCGCGCGGCGCTGAAGGCTGCGCTGGACCTTGGCGTGACGCCGCACATCTCGGGCACGGGCTTGCTCGTTACTCAGACGCCGCCGCCAGGGCAGGTGATCGAGAAGGGCGCGACGCTATCGCTCGTATTCGAGCCGGCGTCATGAAGGAGCCTTCGATGACCTCGGGCGCGAGCGCTAGCGGAGTCGGCCTCAGCTTGAACGAGCTGGGCTCCGCCCTGTCGGCGCTCGCCCCGCGCGTCATCGGCGACGGTAGCGTGCGCGTGCGTGGCGTGCGCCAAGACTCGCGGCGCGTGGAGCCGGGCGAGCTGTTCGTGGCGCGAAATGGCGCGAAAACCAGCGGCGCAGCGCACGCGCTCGAAGCGGCTCGCAAGGGCGCGCTGGCGCTGATGCTCGAGCGCGGAGAGCCGGCCGTCGCGACGCGCTTGCCGCTGCTCGAGGTTGGTGACGTCAAGCTCGCGCTCGCGCTCGCGGCCGAGGCCGTTTACGGCAACCCGAGCCGCCGCATCGACGTGGTCGGCGTGACGGGTACGAACGGCAAGACCACCGTGACGTACTTGATCGAGCAGGGCTTGCGCGCGGCGGGCGCGCGACCAGCCCGGCTCGGCACGCTCGGCTTCGAGATGGGCGGGCAGAGCTTCGGTGAGACCCTCACCACCCCCGAGGCCGATGACATCGCGCGCTGCCTGCTCGAGGTGCAGGCGCGCGCAGGCAGCCACCTCGTGATGGAGGTGTCGAGCATCGCGGTCGCTCAGGAGCGGGTCTCGGGTCTCCACTTCGAGGTCGCGGCCTTCACCAACCTGACGCAAGATCACCTCGACTTCCACGGCACGATGGCGGCCTACGCCGCAGCCAAGGCCGAGCTGTTCACGCGCCTTTGCCCGGCGCGCTCGGTGATCCACGTCGGCGACGCCTTCGGTCGAGAGCTCGCCGGGCGCGGCTTGCGTGGCCTGCTCACGGTGGGCCGAACCGACGCGGACGTTTGGGTCGAAGAGGGTGAGCTGTCGGCGCGCGGCATCCGCGCCCGGGTCGTCACTCCGAAGGGTAATTGCGAGCTCGTGAGCCCGCTCGTGGGCGAGCACAACCTCGAGAATTTGCTGACGGCGCTCGGGGTGCTGCTCTCGCTAGGCCACTCGCCCGAGACGGCGGCCGCTGCGCTGTCGGGCGCGCCCCAGGTGCCGGGCCGGCTCGAGCGCTGCGACGGCCCTGACGACGACATCCTGGTCGCGGTCGACTACGCGCACACACCGGACGCGCTCGAGCGGGTGCTCGCGGCCGTGCGCGCGCTCGGCGGCGGCAAACTGATCTGCGTCTTCGGCTGCGGCGGCGATCGCGATCCGGGCAAGCGCGCGCCGATGGGCGAGGCCGCCGGTCGCGGCGCCGATCACGCCATCGTCACCTCCGACAACCCACGCACGGAGGCCCCGCAAGCCATCATCGACGCCATCGTTCCGGGGTTGCGGGCCGCCTCGGCGAGCTTCGAGATCGAGCCCGAGCGCTCGCGCGCCATCGCCCACGCCGTCGCCATGGCTCAGCCGGGCGACGTGGTGCTGCTGGCCGGAAAGGGCCACGAGGACTACCAAATCATCGGCGCGGAGAAGCGGCACTTCGACGATCGCGAGGAAGCGCGCCGGGCGCTCGCGATCCGCCGGGGAGGCGAGCCGTGAGCGCGGCCACGCTGCCGACGAACGACGTCGTGTTTTCGCTGGGCGACGTCGCCCGCGCGACCGGGGGCGTGCTTCGCGGCGACGCCGGCGAGAGCGTCGTCCGCGGTGTCTCGACCGATTCGCGCGCGGATTTGCGCGGTAAGCTGTTCGTGGCGCTCGTCGGCGAGCGCTTCGACGGCCACGATTTCTTGCTTCGAGCCGCAGCGCAAGGCGCGGCTGCCTTGTTGGTCGAGCGCGAGGTGTCCTCGACGCTGCCGACGATCCGCGCGGGGTCGACCTTGGCGGCGCTGGGCGCCCTCGGCGCGCTCCGCCGCCAGCGCTGGGGCGGGCGAGTGGTCGCGGTGGCAGGCTCGGCCGGCAAGACGACGACCCGCGCCGCGCTGTCGGCGCTGCTCGAGGCGGTGGAGCCGGGCGGCGTGCACTACGCGCGCGGCAACTTCAACAATCTGATCGGCGTGCCGCTCGTCTTGCTCTCGCTCGGCGAGCGCGAGCGGCTGGCGGTCGTCGAGCTCGGCACCAACCGGCCGGGCGAAGTCGAGACGCTCACGCGCATGGCCGCGCCCGATCTGGGCGTGCTCACCCTGATTGGTTACGAGCACACCGAGGGCCTGGGCGATCTCGATGGGGTCGAAGCCGAAGAGGGGGCGCTGTTCTCGAGCCTCGGCCAGGGCGTGGCCGTGGGCAACGTCGACGACGAGCGCGTCGCTCGGCAGCTCGCGCGGGCGCCCGGCCGACGCGTGAGCTACGGCCGACGAGCCGAGGCGGACTATCGCTTCGAAGTGCAGGCGCTGTCGGCGGCCGGCTCCGATCTCGAAGTGAGACGACGGCGGGGCGACCGCGAAGTCGTGACGCCGTTTCGGATCAGCACGCTCGGTGACGCGGGAGCCTACGCGGCGTGCGCGGCGCTCGCGTCGGTAGAGACGCTGCTCGGGCGCGAGGTATCGAAAGCTGAGCTCGACCGTGCCTTTGCGTCGTCGGTGGCGAGTGAAGCTGGCCGGCTGTGTCCGGTCGAGCTAACGGGCGGCATCTTGCTACTCGACGACACCTACAACTCCAACCCCGAGAGCGTCGAAAGCTCTCTGAAGACGGCTCGCCAACTGGCGGACCTGCGCCGAGCGAGCCTCGTGCTCGTGCTCGGAGAGATGCGCGAGCTCGGCCGGCTGTCGCTCAAGCTGCATCGTCAGGTGGGGGAAGCCGCCGCCGCGCAGCGACCGGAGCTGCTGATCGCGGTCGCCGGCGACGCGCGCGAGCTGGCTCAGGCGGCAGCCGCGCGCGGCGTGAAGACTGAGTTCGTCGCCGAGGCCGACGCGGCAGCGGCCCTGCTCGCGGAGCGGCTCACCGCGCCCGCGGTGGTGCTCGTCAAGGCGTCGCGCGGGGTGCGCGCGGAGAAGGTCGTCGAGCGATTGATCGCCATCAGGGGGCGAGCTGCATGATTTACGAGCTGCTTTATCCCCTCAGCCACGAGGTCACCTGGCTCTCCTGGCTCAACGTCCTGCGCTACACGCCGTTTCGCGCGATCATGGCCACCATCACGGCCATGCTGCTGTCGTTCTTCGTGGCGCCCTGGTTCATCCAAAAGCTGCGCGGCAAACAGATCAGCCAAATCATCCGCGAGGAGGGCCCGGAGTCGCACTTCGCCAAGAAGGGCACGCCGACCATGGGCGGCGCGCTCATCTTGCTCAGCGTGCTCGTGCCGACGGTGCTGTGGGCCGACGTGCACAACGTGTTCGTGCTGGCCACGGCCGCCGTCACCGCCGGCTACGGGGCCGTGGGCTTCATCGACGACCGCATGAAGATCATGGGCAAGAACACGCGCGGCTTGCCCGGCCGCTACAAGCTGCTCGGTCAGTTCACCATCGGCGGCTTCGCGATGGCCTACCTGTTCTTGAGCAACGACCTGCCCAAGGGCTGGCTGGCGATGCGCGCTCGGCTCGCGATCCCGTTCGTGGCCTTCGAAAAGCACCCGGTAGAGCTGCCCATCTGGCTCTACGTGCTGTTCGCGGTGCTGTTCGTGGTCGTGATGAGCAACGCCGTGAACCTGACCGACGGGCTCGATGGTCTGGCGATCGGGCCCGTGATGATGAGCGCGGGCACTTACCTGATTTGGGCGTACGTGGCTGGCTCGGTGCTGTTCGGGCGCCCCCTCGCCCAGTACCTCGACATCGCCGGTATCCCGGAGATGACCGAGCTCTCGATCTTCGCCGCTGCCACCATCGGCGCCGGCACCGGCTTCCTTTGGTACAATACTTACCCCGCCCAGGTGTTCATGGGCGACGTCGGGTCGCTCGCGCTCGGCGGCGGGCTCGGCATGCTCGCGGTGCTGACCAAGACCGAGCTCCTGAGCATCGTGCTCGGCGGCGTGTTCACGGTCGAGGCCGCCAGCGTGATCACGCAGGTCGTCAGCTTCAAGCTGTTCGGCAAGCGCGTGTTCTTGATGGCGCCGATCCACCACCACTACGAGAAGAAGGGCTGGCCCGAGCCGCGCATCATCGTGCGCTTCTGGATTATCTCGTTCTTGCTCGCGCTGGTGGCCCTCTCTTCACTCAAGCTCCGCTGATGCTTCTCGAAGGCAAAAACGTGATCGTGGTGGGGCTCGGCAAGTCCGGCATGTCTGCGATTTCGCTGTGCGCAGGCAGGGGGGCGCGCGTGATCGGCACGGACAGCGCGCCCGCCGAGCGGCTGTCGCCCGAGCTCGCGTCGCTGCCCTGCACCTTGGCCCTCGGTGGTCACGCGGGCGTGGACTTTCGCGCCGCGGACCTGATCGTGGTCTCGCCGGGGGTCCCGAATTTCCCGGCGCTGCTCGAGGCCGAAGCGGCGGGCGTCCCCGTCGTCGGGGAGCTGGCCCTGGCCTGCGACTCCCTTTCGGTGCCGGCGCTGTTCGTCGGCGGTACCAACGGCAAGAGCACCACCACCACCTTGCTCGGCGATTTGCTGCAGGCCGCCGGGCGTCGCACGTTCGTCGGCGGCAACCTGGGCCTGCCGGCGACGCAGGCGCCCACTCGCGCCATCGACGTCGCCGTGCTCGAGGTATCGAGCTTTCAGCTCGAGCGCGCGCCGGGCGTGAAGCCCAAGGTGAGCATCCTCCTCAACATCACCGAAGATCACCTCGACCGCTACGCGAGCTTCCGAGACTACGCGGACGCCAAGGGCAACGCCTTCGTCAACCAAGCCGCGAGCGACTTTGCGATCATCCCCCAGGGCGACGCCGAGTGCCGTCGTCAAGCGCTGCGTGGCGCGGGCACGCTGCTCGAGATCGGCGGCGCAGCAGCCGACTACGCGGTCCTCGACGCCGTGATCACCGAGCGGGCCACGGGTGAGCGCTTCGACCTGGCCGACGCGCGCTTGCACGGGCGTCACAACCACGAGAACGCGGCCTTCGCGGTCGCGGCCGCCCGCGCGCTCGGCGCGTCCGCCGCTGCCGTGAGGCACGCCCTCGTCGCTTTCCAGCCGCTCCCGCACCGCATGGCCAAGGTCGCGGAGGTGCGCGGGGTGCGCTTCTACGACGACTCCAAGGGCACCAACGTGGGGGCCGCCGTCACGGCGCTGCTCGGCCTGCGTGAAGCCCGCGGGGTGCTGATCGCCGGTGGCCGCGACAAGCTGGGCTCCTACGCGCCGCTCGTCGAGGCTCTGCGCCGCAAAGGGCGAGCCGCGGTGCTGATCGGCGAGGCCGCCGACAAGATCGCGGCCGCCATCGGCGACGCCGTTCCGGTGGCGCGTGCCCGGGATATGGCCGGCGCGGTTCGGCGTGCGTTCGAGCTAGCGGAGCCGGGCGACGCGGTGCTGCTCAGCCCCGCCTGCTCGAGCTTCGACATGTTCAAGAGCTACGCGGAGCGCGGCGAACGCTTCGCCGACGCCGCGCTCGCCCTCGTGAAGGAGCTATCATGAACCTGCTGCGTGCCTTCTCGAAAGCCCCCGCGCGCGAGCGCGGCGCGATGGACGTGGTCCTGGCCGCGGTCGTGATCGCACTGCTCGGCTTCGGCGTGGTGATGGTCTACAGCGCCAGCGTCATCGAGGCGACGGTCGTGTTTCGCGACCCCCAGTATTTTTTGAAGCGCCAAGCGGTCTTCGCCGGGGCTGCGTTCGCGCTGATGCTGGTCATCTCGCACATCGACTACCACCACCTGCGCCGCTTCACGTACCCGATCTTGGGCGTCGTGACGGTGCTGATGATTTTGAGCGTGATCGGCTTCGGGCACACCGGCGGAGGCGCCGCGCGCTGGCTCGCGATCGGCCCGATCCACGTCCAGCCCTCGGAGGCGGCGAAGCTCGCCCTCGTGCTCTGGCTCGCGTACTCGCTCGAGAAGAAGCGCGAGAAGGTGAAGAGCTTCTCGATCGGCATGCTGCCGCACCTGATCATGGCCGGCTGCTTGATGGTGTTGTGCCTCAAGCAGCCCGACTTCGGCGGCGCGGCCGTGCTCCTGTTTTTGACCTTTACGCTGCTGTTCGTAGCGGGAGCCCGCCTCGGTTACTTGCTGGGCGCGGCCATGCTCGGCGCGCTCTTCGCGGTTTGGGCCGTGCGTTTCACCGCCTACCGCTGGGAGCGCATGCTGGCTTGGTTCAACATGGCCGAGCATCGTCAAGATCTGGCGTACCAGCCGTTCCAGGCCGTGATGAGCTTCGGCTCCGGTCAGACGCTGGGCATGGGCGTCGGCCAAGGTCTGCAGGTCTTGTACTTGCCGGAGGCGCACACCGACTTCATCGCCGCCATCATCGGCGAGGAGTTGGGCTTCGTCGGCGTCTTGGGCCTGTGCTCGGTGTTCCTCGTGATCGTCGCGCGCGGCGTGAAGATCGCGCTGTCCGCGGAGGACGAGTACGGCCAGTACATCGCCATCGGCATCTCGGTGCTGTTCGGCGCCCAAGCGCTGATCAACATCGCGGTGGCGATGTCGATCTTCCCCACCAAAGGCTTGACGCTGCCGTTCGTCAGCTATGGTGGCTCGTCGCTCTTGGTGTGCGCGAGCGCGATGGGCATCCTGCTCAGCATCTCGCGCCGCGGTGCCGCCAGCGGTAACGTGCGGGTGAGCCGCGACGGGCGTCCGGCCGAGGCCAGCGCCATGCTGGTGTCCGAGGCGGGCTTTGCGCCGGAGGCGGCCGCGAAGGCTCGCCGGCGCGCGGAGGCGGTGTCGTGACGACGCTGCTGTTCGCGGGCGGCGGCTCGGGCGGCCACGTTTTCCCGATGCTGGCGGTCGCGGAGGCGGCGAAGGCGCTGCTGCCCAGCGCGCGCCTCGTGTTCGTGGGCACCGACAAGGGCATGGAGACCAAGCTGGTGCCCGAGCGCGGCTACGAGCTGGAGTTGGTCCGGGTGCTGCCGATCCGCGGCGGCGGGCTGTTCGGCGCGCTCCGCGGCATCGGACGCGCGGCGGGGTCCATCCCCGAAGGGCGCCGCATCGTCGCGCGAATCTCGCCCGACGCCGTCTTCTCGATCGGGGGCTATGCGGCAGGGCCGGTGGCGCTCGCGGCACGCACGCTCGGCATCCCGCTGGCGCTGATGGAGCCGAACGTCGAGGCGGGGCTCGCCAATCGGCTGATCGCGCCGCTGGTGCAGCGCGCTTACGTCGCGTTCCCCGAGAGCCAGCGCTATTTCAAGCCAACCGTCACGCTGCAGACCGGCATCCCGCTTCGCGCGGGCTTCGAGCCGGCGCCCTATGTCGCGCCCCGGGGTGAGCTGAAGGTGCTGGTGCTCGGCGGTAGTCAGGGCGCCAGGTCGCTGAACGAAGCGGTCCCGCGGGCGCTGTCTGCGCTCGGGCCCGGCGTCGAGGTCGTGCACCAGTGCGGGCGCGCTCACGAGCAGGCGGCGCGCGCGCTCTACGCCGAGCTCGGCTTCGGCGACCGCGCTCGCGTCGCCCCGTTCATCGAGGATATGCCGTCGGCGCTCGCGGCGGCGCAGCTCGTGATCGGGCGCGCCGGCGCGGGCGCCGTCGGCGAGATCTGCGCCGTCGGTCGCCCGAGCCTGCTCGTTCCGTACCCGTTCGCGGGTGATCACCAGAAGCTGAACGCCGACTCCCTCGCGCGCGACGGCGCCTCGACCTGGATTCCGAGCGCCGACGCGACTCCCGAACGCCTCGCCACCGAGCTCCGCCGATTGATGAACGACCCCGCCCGCCTGATCGCCATGGCCGACGCCGCCCGCCGCCTGGGGCGCCCCCGAGCCGCCCACACCATCGCGCTCGATCTGCTCGAGCTGGCCGGCGCTCGAGAGCTGCAGCGCGCCGAGCGCTCTCCTCGTGCGCCCACCTCGTCGCGACCGCTGCCTTCCGACCCTGATCGCCGGCCGCTGACCGCGGCCGCCGGCTTGGAGGCGCTGTAGCCATGTTTCGCGGACGCGTTCGTCACGTTCATTTCATCGGTGTCGGCGGCATCGGCATGAGCGGCCTCGCCGAAATCCTGCGCACGCTCGAGTTCGACGTCTCGGGCTCGGACCTGCGGGAAGGCGAAAATACGCGGAATTTGCAGCGCCTGGGCGTGCGCATCGACGTGGGGCACCGCGCGCAGAACGTGCAGGGCGCGGACGTCGTGGTCTACACCAGCGCCGTCAGCCCCGATAACCCCGAGCTCGTGGAGGCGAAGCTGCAGGGAATTCCTGCCATCGCGCGCGCCGAGATGCTGGCGGAGCTGATGCGCGTGAAATACGGCATCGCCATCGCCGGCTCGCACGGCAAGACGACGACGACCTCGCTCGTGGCCACCGTCTTGCGCGCGGCCGGCTTCGACCCGACGGTGGTCGTGGGCGGGCGCATGGCGTCGCTGAGCTCCAACGCGAGGCTCGGGGCGGGGGACTTGCTGGTGGCGGAGGCCGACGAGAGCGATGGCTCCTTCTTGCGCCTCACCCCCACGATCGCCGTCGTCACCAACATCGACCCCGAGCACCTCGATTTCTACAAGACTCATGAAGCGGTCAAGGAAGCGTTCGTCGCCTTCCTCGAGAAGGTGCCGTTTTACGGCCTGTCCGTGCTGTGCCTCGACCACCCGCACGTGCAAGACCTGCTCCCGCGGATTCACCGCCGCCACGTGACCTACGGTTTGTCATCGCAGGCCCAGTACTCGGCGCGCAGCATCAATTTCCGCGGCCTCAGCACCAGCTTCGTGGCCTACCGACGCGGCGAGCCGCTCGGCGAGTTCACGGTTCGCATGCCGGGCCAGCACAACGTGCTCAACACCTTGGCCGCCATCGCGGTGGCCGACGAGCTCGAGGTGCCGCTGGACGTCATGAAGGAGGCGCTTTCGACGTTCCACGGCGTGGCCCGTCGCTTCACGATCACGGCTGAAGTCGAGGGCGTCACGTTGGTGGACGACTACGGACACCACCCGGCTGAGATCGAAGCCACGCTCTCGGCGGCGCGCAACGCCTACGACAAGCGCGTGCTGGTCGCCTTCCAGCCGCATCGCTACACCCGCACCGAGACCCTCTGGGACGACTTCACGCGCGCCTTCAACAAGGCCGACATCGTCCTGGTCTGCGACATTTATGCGGCCGGGGAGAAGCCGATCCCCGGCATCAACTCGGAGCGCCTGGCCCAGGCCATCGCCGAGCACGGTCACGGAGCCGTCCGCTACGTCCGCGATCGCGCCGAGCTCGCCGCGGACTTGGCCCGCTTGGCCCGGCCGGGTGATGTGGTGATCGCCCTGGGCGCCGGTGACGTGAACAAGGTTCTCGCTCCGGTCGCGGCCGACATTCGGGCCAGGGCTGGAAAGGCGCTCCCGTCAGCATGAGTCCACGGCCCCGAACCCCTGGTCGTCACGGTGGCCTGCGCGCCCCCGAGGAGTCGTTTTCCTTCGAGAACGGCGCCGAGGACGCGGCGAGCCCCGACGCCGGCCCTGCGACTCGCTCGGGCGGGGCGTGGAACAAGGTGGTAGCCGCGCTCCGGCTCGGGCTCGGTCTCGCGCTCGTGGTGGCCACCTCGATCTCCGTCGCCTACAGCGTGAGGCACTACGCGCTCACCAGCCCGCGCTTCGCGATCCGAGAGGTGAACCTGCTCGGCGGCAAGCGCGTCTCACCCGAGCTGGCGCAAAAGCAGGCGAACATCGAGCTCGGCGGCAACGTGTTCGCGCTCGATACAGCGCTCGCCGAGCGCAAGCTGCTGGAAAATCCTTGGATTTCGGAGGCGAGGGTGACGCGTGATCTGCCGCGGGCCCTGCGCATCGAGGTCAAAGAGCGCGAGGCGGCGGCGCTCGCCGTCTTTTCTGGTCGCCTCTATCTGGTGACCTCGACCGGCGAGCCCTTCAAAGAGCTCACGGCCGGTGATCCGGCCGACTTTCCCCTCATCACGGGCGTCACCATCGAGGGCCTCTCGCGGGACCGCGCGCGAGAGCTCGACCGTGTTCGCGTGGGGCTGGCGGTGCTCGAGCAGTACGCACGCATCCCCCTCAGCAAGACTCAGCCCGCTCAGGAGGTGCACTTGGCCGACTCGGGCGACGTCGTGCTCACCGCCGGCAAAGAGGGCATCACCTTCGAGCTGGGTAAGGACGGCTACCGGCGCAAGCTGCTGATGGGCGAGCAGGTGGTGGCCGAAATGCGCCGCAAAGGGCGCACTCCCGGCATCGTGTTCCTCGACAATCAGGCTCACCCCGAGCGGGTGGTCGTGAGGATGAAGTAGCGGGCGCTGCCATGACCGACCGAACCTGCCCCAACTGCTTGAATTCTTGCGCCGAAACTTGGCCAGCCAAATGCCTGCATGGCAGCGTCGGCTTCACCGTTTCAGCACCTCTTCCGGCCGCTGATCCGAGCAAGCAGCCATGAGAACCCCGGTCACCCAGAGCGAAATCGTCGTCGGCCTCGATCTCGGCACCACCAAGGTGTCGGCCGTGGTCGGTGAGGTAGACGCCGACGGCATCACCATCCTCGGGGTGGGCAATGTCCCGTGCCGCGGCCTGCGCAAGGGCGTGGTCTCCAACATCGAGTGGACCATGCGCAGCGTGCGCGAGGCCATCGAAGCGGCCCAGACGATGGCCGGCGTCGAGATCAAGACCGTGTACGCCGGCATCGCCGGTAGCCACATCCGCAGCCAAGTCTCCGACGGGGTCTGCGCCATCTCGGGGCGCGAAGTGACGCGGGCCGACCTCGATCGCGTCCTGGAAGGCGCCCGCGCCATCCCCGTCGACGCCGACCGCATGATCTTGCACGCGCTGCCGCGCGAGTACGTGGTCGACGCGCAAGACGGCATCCGCGATCCGGTGGGCATGAGCGGCGTGCGCTTGCAGGCGCGGGTCAACCTGGTGACGGCCGCAACCAGCTGCGTCCAGAACGTGATCCGCTGCGTCGAGCGCTGCGGCCTGTCGGTGGCGGACGTGGTGCTCGAGCCGCTCGCCAGCGCCGACGCGGTGCTGAGCGAGGACGAGAAGGAGATCGGCGTTGCCGTCATCGACATCGGCGGCGGCACGACCGACCTGTTGCTCTACGCCGACGGCGGTATCGCGCACACCAGCGTCATCCCCGCCGGTGGCAACAACATCACGAGTGACGTCGCCGCGGGGCTGCGCACGCCGATGGCGGAGGCCGAGCGGCTCAAGCGCAACTATGGCTGTGCCCTCGGCCGCATGATCTCGGACGAAGAAGAGATCGAGGTGCCGGGCGTCGGCGGTCACTCCCCGCGCCGCGTCGCGCGCCGCCTGCTCAGCGACATCATCGAGCCGCGGGTCGAGGAGATCTTCAGCGAAGCCCGCCGGCGCATCGAGGAGACGGGCATGCTCGAGCAGGTCAGCTCCGGCTGCGTGCTCACCGGCGGCGCCGCGCTCATGGAGGGCATGGTGGAGTGCGCGGAAGAGATTTTGGGTATGCCGGTGCGTCTCGGCTTTCCCGTCGGCGTGAGGGGCATCGTGCAGCTCGTGCAGGGCCCGCAGTACGCGACCGGCGTCGGGCTGCTGCGCTACGGCTCGCAGCAACTGGCGGACCGCGCGCATCACGCCCCGGCTCAACCGGGCCGCGCGCAGCACGCCCAAGACGACACCGAGCTCGGCGCGCCCGCGGGCAAGAGTGGCTTTTGGAGCTGGTTCCGCGCGGCCTTCTGAGCCGCGCAGGGCCGATCCTTTCGATACGCAACTTGACTTAACGACACTACCCAAAAACGAAGACACGAAGACCCAAAACGGTCGACACACGAGCGCTCGCGCCGCCAGAGATGGCTAGGGAAGGCAGACCCGAAATCGCGAAAACGAGTGAGTCGAGCGGGCCCGGGAGGCAAGGGACAATGAGTTTCTCCATCGAATTTGCAGACGAAGCACGCGCCTACAACGCGCGCATCAAGGTCATCGGCGTGGGCGGCTCCGGCGGCAACGCCATCAACACGATGATCCATTTCGGCCTGGAAGGCGTCGAGTTCATCACGGTGAACACGGACGCACAGGCGCTCGGCTCGAACTCCGCTGCCGAAAAGATTTCCATCGGCCAGAACGTCACGCGCGGCCTGGGTGCAGGCGCGGATCCGGAGCGCGGGCGCAAGGCCGCGCTCGAAGACGTGCAGCGCCTGAAAGACGTCGTACAAGGCGCCGACATGGTGTTCGTGACCGCCGGCATGGGCGGCGGCACCGGTACGGGCGCGGCGCCCGTGATCGCTCAGCTGGCTCGTGAGGCCGGAGCGCTCACCGTCGGTGTGGTGACCAAGCCGTTCGGCTTCGAAGGGCGGCAGCGCGCGCGTCGCGCCGATCAGGGCTTGATCGCTCTCAGCGAGCACGTCGACACGCTGATCACCATCCCCAACGAGAAGCTGATGACGATCGCCGACGCGGACATGACGTTCGTGGAGGCCTTCCGCAAGGCGGACGAAGTGCTGTTTCAGGCCGTCAAAGGCATCAGCGACTTGATCATGCTCGACGGCATCGTCAACGTCGACTTCGCCGACGTGCGCACCGTCATGGCGGGCATGGGTCGCGCCCTGATGGGCACCGGCTGCGCCAAGGGTGAGGGCCGCGCCCGGCTCGCAGCCGAGCAAGCCATCTGCTCGCCGCTGCTGGACAACATCTCGGTCGAAGGCGCCACCGGCGTGCTCATCAACGTGGTCGGCGGCCCCGACATGAAGATGCGCGAGATTCAGGAAGCGGCGTCGCTCGTCCAAGAGCAGGCGCACGAAGACGCCAACATCATCTTCGGCGCCAGCATCGACGAGTCGATGTCGGATACGCTGAAGGTGACGGTCATCGCCACCGGCTTCCAGAGCCTGGACGCGGAGATCCCCGTCGAAATGACGCGCGAAACCCGCCGCCCGATCGAGCGCGCGCAGGCCGTGAGCACGGTCGTCCCGTCGGCTCGCTCTCAGTCGCCGTCACGGCCGGAGCTGCGCGAGCCGCTACCCGCGCTCTCGACCCGCCGCCCGCAGGCGCCGTCGCTTCAGGTGCACGGCTCCGGCGGTCGCGACAGCCAGATGTCGCTGCCGGTTCGGGATCGCATCACCTTCCCGTCGAACCTCGACACCGACTGGGACACGCCGGCCTTCCAGCGTCGTCAAAGCGGCTGAGCTTCGGCCTTCGATGAGCGAGCCGTGCGCCGACGCGCGCGGCCGCTCCTTTCGATTTCCGCTATGCCTATCTTCGTTTGGCATTCGTTTGGGTAGCGTGCGAACGCCCTGGCCCCTCCCAGCCAGGGCGTTCATTTATTTCTTTGCCAGGCGCTAGGGCGGCGCTCGCATTCAATCGTCGGCACCTGGGGGCTCGCCCTCGCGGCGAGGGGCGAAGAGCAGGCGCAGCGAGGCGAGCAGCTGCTCGTCCTTGCCCCCCGGAAGCGAGCCGTACAGGTTCGTGGTCTCGGCGGGATCACGGCTCAAGTCGTAGATCTCGACGGTGCGGCGCCGACGATGCTCGATCACCTTGTAGCCTCCTACGACGAGCCCAAAGATGCGCAGCCTTCCTTCGTCGATACCAATGGGACGATCGAGGGTGGGGTCTCGGCCACGCAGGAAGCCGACCAAGCTCTGACCCATGTATTGGGCTGGCGTCGGGTAGCCGAGTAGGTCGAGCAGCGTCGGCGCGATGTCCAGCGTGGTGACGGGGACGTCGACGCGCCGCGAGCGCACGCCCGGAACACGGATGAGCAGCGGTACTCGCACGAGCGATTCGTAGATCCCGCCTCCGTGATGAGGGATGCCGTGATCGCCGAGCGCCTCGCCGTGATCTGCCGTAACGACCACCACCGCGCGGTCCCAGAGCTGCTGGCGGCGCAAGCCTTCGAGCAGCTTGCCGAACGACTGATCCGCGAGCTCGACCTCTCGCAAGTAGCGCTCGAACGTCGTGCCCTCCTCGCCTGCGGCATCGTACGGATCGTGGGCGTCGAGCCAGTGCATGTACAGAAACGTCGGTCCGTCCGCGTGCCTCTTCAGGAGCTTGAGCGCTTCCTTTACGCTGGCGCTCGACAGCGCAAACCGCTGGCCCTTTCGCGTGCTTTTCACGAAGGTCTCGTGCTCGAAGCGGCCCACCACGGCGTGCTCGCTTTCGAGCGTGGCGATCGGTACCACGTGCAGGGTGGCGAAGCCGCGCCCGCGCAGGCTGTCGGTGAGCCGCGGCGTCGGCTCGTCTCTCAGGTGGGTGAAGCGTCCCGCCTTTCGCCAGCGCAGCTGCGAGGCGTAGCGCGAGGAAAACACCTGCCCCATGCTGTTGCGTGTCGTGGAGCCCGGCGAGCGCGCTTGCCGGAACTCGACGGATTCGTTGGCTAGGCCCGCCAAGTGGGGCAGCCGCTGGCGCCATTCGGGGCGCGCCAGCAGGTCGGCGCGCATGGCGTCGATGGTGATGAGCATCACGAGCGGGCGCGCCGGAGCGAGGGACGGCTGGCTCGGGGGGATCTCCGGCAAGCCTTCGCGTGGGCCGAGAAAACGCGCCGCGAGCCCGAGGCTCGTCGACTCCGATTCGGGGGCGCCCTCGTCGCTTCGAACGCCATGCAGCGGCACGACGAACGGAAACAAT
Source organism: Pseudomonadota bacterium (assembly GCA_023431345.1). Taxonomy (GTDB): domain Bacteria; phylum Myxococcota_A; class Polyangia; order Polyangiales; family Polyangiaceae; genus PMG-095. Next base: position 14,306 of record JAEYWK010000085.1, on the reverse strand, counting down.
ACCAGGCCTTCGCTGCGAAACGCCTGCACCAGCACCGCGGTCTTGGGCAGTGTGAGGAAGCTCAAAGAGCTCAGCGGCAAGATCGTGGCGGACAACCAAGCTCGGCGCCGGCGCTCGTCGAGCCAGCGCGAAGCGGCTCGCAATGCTTTCGGGAGGCGAGCGCCCGCGAGCGAGCCGGCCGCGAGCGCGACCGCGTGCCACGCCAGCAGCAGGTGTATCCCGGGGTAATCTGCCTGCAGGATGCGGTGGTTCAGGAGGACGACCAGGACGGCGGCTCCGAGCGCCGCGCTTCGCAGCAGAGGGCGACGGCAGTAGCGCCCCGCTATGGCGGGCAGCAGCACGGAGAGCGCCGCCAGGATGCCGAGGGGAACGCGCAGCTCCGGATGATCGAGCCGCTCGCTGAAGCTCGCGAAGTCGGGCGCAACCCAGAGCCAGCCGACGCCGACGAGCAGGACGAGCAGAGCGGGTAGCGCCAAACGCAGACGAGCGGGCGGTCGAGCGACTAGCCACCAGCCGGCAATGCCCAGCGTGAGCTGATGCCCGAGCTCGAAGGCGGCGAGCTGCGCCCGCACCGCCAGCGGGGCGTCGGGCGCGACGAGCACGACGCTGGCGTTGACGGCGGCGCTCCCCAAGAAGGCAAACAGTACGGCGCTCGCGGCAGACAGGGAGTCGCCGCTGTCGACAGACGGGCTGAGGGGCGCCCGGGCTTCGTGTTCGTGCGCTTCGACGCCGTCTGCCACCGCTAAACCCGCGGCGAACGTAACACGCAGGTCACACGCCTGTCATGGACGCGCCGCGGCAGGCGGCCGCGCTGGGACAGGCTTGTGCGTTACGCGTTTCGGAACGGTTGATGCAACGCTCAGCGTAGGACCCCAGCCCATGTCGCGCCTTCGCCCTCCCTCATCAGAGGCTCCTCCCGCCCGCGCGCCCGGCGCACCGCGCCGACGGCGAGCAACCCCTCTCACCATCGAGATCATCGAAACGACCGCGGTCGAGCTGCCCGCGGAGGGGCTCACGCCACTCTGGGCCGCCCTGCCGAGCGAGCCGGCGCCGGGGGGCGAGGGCGGGGCGGTTCTGCCCTTTGCGACCACCTTGCGGCGTGTCGGCTGAGCGCCTGAAGGCAGGCACGAGGCTTGCTCCGAGGACTCATGCACTGGAGCAGAGGAGCCAAGCAATGCCGAACCGTATCGAACGATTGGCGGCCGACGCCTTGGGCGCGGCCAAGGACATCAAGGCCGGCTTCGCGGGGCTGACCGGCATCTTCATGCACCTCATGGAGGAGCACGGCAAGGTCAACGCGCTCATCAAGCGCGTGCTCGCGACCTCCGACGACGGCGTGCGCGCCAAGCTCTATCCGACGATTCGTAGCGAGCTGCTCACGCATGAGAAGGGCGAGGTCAACGTCTTGTATGCGGCCCTCGCCGACTTCCCGGAGACGCAGGCGATAGCCTCCGAGCACTTCGTCCAGGCCAGCGACCTCGAAGGAGCTATCGCCGAGCTCGACGCCATCTCGTTCGGCGATGCGGCTTGGGCTGGCACCTTCGAAGGGCTCGCTCGTCTCGTCGCCAAGCACGTGGACGAGGAGGAGTCTCGGTATTTCCCGCTCGCACAAAAGGTGATGGGCGAGGAGCGCGCTCGAGCGCTTCAAGCCGCTTACGAAGCCGCGAAGCGCGTCTCGTAGCTCGCGGCTCCGTATTGTTGACAGGGTGGTCAAAAATGCTAGAAGCAGCCTCGTGGCAGGCCGTCCGCGCTCGTTTGACCCCGACGAAGTCGTCGAGCGCGCCATGCACGTGTTTTGGCGGCAAGGCTACGAAGGCACCGGTCTCGTCGACCTCGAGCGAGCCACCGGCCTCGGCCGCCAGAGCCTATACGGCGTGTTCGGCGACAAGCGCGGCCTCTTCCTGAGGGTGATTGAGCACTACTTCGAGCGCGTGCTGAAGCCAGGCATCGACTTCTTGGACGCGGAAGGCTCGGCGCGCGCCCATTTGGAGCAAGTGCTGTGCGGGTGGGAGGCGCTGGCGTCCTCACCCGAATTCAATGGCTGCTTGGTCGGCAACACGGTGCCGGAAATGAGCGCGCGCGATAATGAGCTCGCGGCCGTGCTCGCTCGCAAGCTCGAGTTGATGGAAGCTGGCTTCACGCGCGCCCTGAAGCGCGCCAAACGTGACGGCGAGGTGAGGCCGGAGCTCGACGTGAAGAGCACCGCGCGCGCTTTGCTCACGCTCGCTCAAGGCCTGGCCGTCGTGGCCCGCGCCCAGCGTGATCCGAGCTTCGTGCGCGGCGTCGTGCAGGCCGCCCGCCGCCTCCTCGACTGAACGACACCAGCGCGTCGTCTTGGGCGCGCACAATTCTTGACTGATTGGTCAAAAACAACATCGAACAAAGAGAAAATGACATGAGCCAAGCAGAGCTACGCTTCGAAGGAAAAAATGCGCTCGTCACCGGCGGCACCACCGGTATTGGCCGGGTGACGGCGGAGCTGCTCCACGCCGCGGGAGCGCGCGTGGTCATCACCGGCAACAACCCCGAAACGTTGGCCAGCGCGCGCTGCGAGCTGCCTCCCGAGGTCGCGGTGCTCCGCGCAGACGCCCGCTCCATCGCCGATGCGACGGCCTTGGCGGGGGAGGTGAAGCGGCGCTTCGGCAAGCTCGACGTGTTGTTTCTGAACGCCGGCATCGCCCAGCTCGCGCCGTTCGAGAGCGTGACCGAGGCGCACTATGCCGAGCACATGGACGTCAACGTCAAGGGCGTCGTCTTCACGCTCCAGAAGTTGCTGCCGCTATTGAACGAGGGCGCGTCAGTGGTCGTCAACACGTCCGTCGCCGACGTGCGCGGCACGGCGGGGCTCTCGATTTATTCGGCGAGCAAGGGCGCGGTAGCGGCGCTGGTGCGCTGCTTGGCGGTGGAGCTGGCGCCACGGGGAATCCGAGTCAACTCGGTGTCGCCGGCCAGCATCCTCACGCCGATCCAGGCCAAATTCGGGCTCCCGCCGGAGCTCGCTCAGGCGACGGCCCAGAAGTACACGGCCCGCATCCCGCTAGCGCGCTTCGGGGCCGCCGAAGAGGTTGCGCGTAGCGTGCTCTTTCTCGTCTCACCGGCCGCATCGTTCATCACTGGCGCGGAGCTACCGGTGGACGGCGGACTCTCTATCACGTGAGCTTCTCAGCTCACTCGGCAGGCACCGCGGGCGCTACGAGCTCAACGGGCACGGAGGAGGCTCCGTTGGTGACGGCAGGTCGATCTCCGGATGCGGCTGCGTCGGCCTGATCCGCGCGGGCCAGCTTCTCGATTTGCCCGTCACGCTTGCGCTTGTGCACGAACAGCTGCGGCGTTGAAGGCCCAGCCGCTTCCCGGCGGCGAGACTTGGGAACGCTCAGACCGTCGAAATCCAGCGGCAGCTGGCGAACTGGTCGCTTGCGCGTGGCTTCGCGCAAGCGACGCCGTTCAGCTTCCAGCTCCTGCTTCAGCGCGAGCCGCTCTTGCTTCAGGCGATCGTGCTCGGCTTGGCGCTGTTGGCGCTCGGCTTCGCGCTCCGCTTGCAAGCGCTCCTTCTCCGCCAAGCGAGCGGCGCGCTTCGCTTCACGCCGGCGTTGCTTCTCGAGCTTCTGCTCGGCGCGAGCGGCCAGGCGAGCTTCGCGTTTTTGTGCGCGAAGCTCCGCCTTACTCTGCTTTTGCCCGACCCGCTGCGCGACGGCGAGCGCGCGCTCGACCTCGACATCGATGTAGGCCTTGGCGATCGCGATCAGGTCATCAGCGAACGAGTCGATGAAGCGGTCGAAAATCCGCTCAACGTCTGACATTACGTGCCTCAAACATACGTTTCGGGCCTCGCCTGGAGTGCGTAGCGCCAGACTGAGACAGTGTTCTTGCTTCCGACTCTCGCTAACGCAAGGGCCACTTACGAACTTTCATTCCTACCAAGCGGCGCCTCGACGAGATTCTTTGCTACCAAAGAAGAGGTTTGTCGAGGTGACGGCATTTCGCCGAATGCCGGTCCCGCCATGCTGCGCATTGGGCCTTACCACCGCGACGCGCCACCGACTCTTTGGCGTTATGCTAATCCCCACGGGTCGTCAACAAAGATCAGCGCACGATCCAGGGCGAGCGCGGCGCGCCGCACGTCACGCGCGGCCGCGAAACATGCGCGTATTTCACTCCTGAGAGGCGACGCATTGCAGTCTTGCGCGGCGACATTGTCTGTCTAGCGCGCCATTTGCCCACATGGGGAGTTCGAAAGGTCCGTGCTAGCCTCACCGTGGCTTTTCGCGCCTGCTGCCGCGAGCCTTCCATGTCTGTCGACCTGAAAGTCGCCACTGAGCGCGCGGAGGCGCGCATTGGAGCCGTCATCAAGGGCAAATGGCGGCTCGACCGACTGCTCGGCGTGGGCGGCATGGCCGTCGTGTATGCGGCGACGCACCGGAACAAGAAGCGGGCTGCGCTCAAGATGCTGCACCGCGAGCTCTCGACCGACCGCGCGATCCGTGAGCGGTTCCTGAGGGAAGGCTACCTCGCTAACTCCGTCGGCCACCGCGGCGTGGTGACGGTAGATGACGACGATGTGGCCGAAGACGGCTCCGCCTTCATCGTCATGGAGCTCCTCGATGGCGAGACGCTCGAGCAACGCTGGCGGCGGAAGGAGCATCGCTTGCCGGTGGCGGAGGTGCTGGCGGTGGCCGATCAAGTCCTCGATGCGCTCGCCGCGGCCCACCAAAAAGGCGTCGTGCATCGCGATCTGAAACCGGACAATCTGTTTCTGACGCGCGACGGCGTGATCAAGCTGCTCGACTTCGGCATCGGACGGCTCAAAGAGATGCAGGGGGTGCCGTCGACCACGCTGTCGGGCGCGACCATGGGGACGCCCGCGTTCATGGCGCCCGAGCAGGCGCGCGGGCGCTGGGACGACGTGGACGGCCAGACGGACCTTTGGGCGCTCGGCGCGAGCCTGTTCACGCTGCTGACGGGCGAGCACGTGCACGCAGGCAAGACGGTTAACGAGACCTTGGCGATGGCGGTCACCCAGCCCGCGCGCCGAATCAAGACGCTCAGGCCCGACTTGCCACCGCTCGCCGCCGCGCTCATCGATCGCGCCCTGGCCTACGCCAAGGGCGAGCGGTTCCCCGACGCGCGCGCCATGCAGGCCGAAGTGCGCCGCGTCTACGCGCAGCTGGCCGGTCAGGACGTGAGTCGAGCTGCGCAACTTTCGGTGCCCGACGAGACTCCGTTACCCAGCGCCGTCCGCATCGAGCAGGCGGCCGCGACCGACCCGCGTCTACGCCAGACCACCGGGCGGGGCGTGTCGGCCTCGGGGCTCCCCGGGCCGCTGCGCGGCTCGCTGGGGCGCCAGCGTCGCTCGCTGCTGCTGGGGCTGGGCGGGGTGCTGCTGCTCGTGGCGATGGTGCTGGGGGCGCGGAGCTGCGCCGGGGTCCAGCCGGCCGAGATGCGGAGCGTGCTCCCAGCCGTGCGCGCTTCGGTGAGCGCGCCGGCGGCGGCTGCTGCTGCGGCGGCGGCCTCCGCGGTGCCCGTGGAGGCCGCGTCGGCGCTGCCGCCCGTGCCGGTCGACGCGCTGCCGCGCGAGCGCAAGAAGAAGGCCGAGCCTCGAAGCGCGCCGCACAACGTGGTGGCGCCGGTGAAGAAGGACGACCCCTTCGCGCGTCGGCGCTGAGCCGGATGTCGCTAGCGGACGCTGGCGATATCGGTCGCCGCTTTGCGATCGACCTGACTGAACGCTTCGATCACCTTGGTGATCATCTCGAATTCACGGCTCAGGGTTACGAGCGTCGTCATGCCTTGGACGGCGTTGGCGTTGGATTGCTCGACCGCGCCGTTGGCTACGGCGCCGGTGTAGGCCGTGGCCGCGCCAGCCTGAGGCAACGCTCGCAGCAGCACGTGGCCTTCCTTCTGCAGTCCGTCCACGTTGGGAAACTTGACCAGCAGCAGCTTCCCGACGGGTGCGCCCTCGGAGATCAGCTGCCCTTCGCTGTCGATGTGCACGTCGGTGCGCGTCGGATCCACCTGCAGCGGGCGGCGGTTCTCTCCCAGCACCGGCGAGCCGTCGGGGAGCACCAGGCTTCCTTCGCTCGTGAGGCGGAAGCTGCCAGCGCGCGTGTAGCGATCGCCGTCGGGCGTCGAGACGACGAAGAAGCCGTTGCCTTCCGGGATCGCGGCGTCGAGCGGCTTGCCGGTTTCGGCGATCTGGCCCGGGTTGAAGTGGGGCACGTTCGTGCGCGTGATCGCGTAGCGCATCGACTCCGTGCCGCGGGTGCGATCGACGGCGTTCGCCAAGGTTTGGCGGAAGACCGCCGTTTCTGCGCGGAAGCCCGGGGTCATGGCGTTGGCGATGTTGTCGGCGGCGACGTCGAGGGCTGCCGTCTTGCCGACCGCGCCCGAAGCTGCAGACCAAATGCCAGTGCTCATGGTGCTGACGCTTCAGCAAGAACGAGGCCAGCGGGGCAGGGAGGAGCGGCGGTGGCTCGCCGTAGGTAACGCCTCGGCCGCGTCCCCTGGTGTCAAGTGGTTGACGGGGCGTGCGTCAATCCGAGTGTCGCCGCGGGTTTTTGGGGCGGCGTTTCGCGGGGCTTGAATGTGGCCCTGAATTGGCAAGACTTATCGCTGGATGCGCACCTCGCCGGATGGCTTTCTGATCGTCGACCCGGCGGAGTGCAAGATCACGGTCAAGCACCTGTCGGAGCTGCCCAAGATCATGGAGCTGCTGAGCGCGCTCAACGATCCGCTCGCGGGCGGGAAGAACGTCGGCAAGCTCGTGCAAACGATCCCCGTGCTGTCGGCGCGTATCGTCGAGCGGGCGCTGTCGCATGCGCGCAAGAAAGAGATCCATTCGATCGATCAGGCGCTCAACATGGTGGGCAACCGCGGTCTGGAGTCCGAGCTGCTGACGCTGCTCGAAGATCTCACCATCAAGAAGGCGGAAGCCGAGGATCCGCGTTAGGGCAGCAGGGAAGCCTTCGGTGGCAAGCTTCTTGCCACCTGCGAGGCGTGCCCGCGATAGTCCCCGTTGGTATCAAGGAGCTCGGCGAGACGCCGGAGGCGAAAGCCTCGAAGATCGAGAGCGCTCAGTTCCAGCACGCGCTCGAGAGCGCCAAGAGCGCCAAGCCGGCAGCGAGCCAGGTCGCCGCCGTGAAGACCCAGTTGAGCGCCGGGCAGGCTCAAGAGGCGCTCCGCACGGCCTGGGAGAGGGTCACGGGGGAGGCGCCGAGTGACAAAACTTTGGCGCTGATCACCGCGCAGTGGGCCCACGAGACCGCCAACGGCGGCTCGATGTACAACTACAATTTTGCCGGTATCAAGGGCACGGGACCGAGCGGGCTCAGCGTCGCCCAGCGCACGCGCGAGGGCTACGGCGAAAACGAGCGCCGCATCGTCGACAACTTTCGGGCGTATCGCAGCGCCGAAGAGGGCGCGACCGACTACGTGCAGCTGCTCAGCCGTCGCTTCCCGGACGCGGTGGAGGGCGCGCGCCAAGGCGACCCCGCCGCGTTCGTGCGCGGCCTCAAGTCTCGCGGGTACTTCACGGGTCACGAGGGCAGCTACCTGAACAGCGTCTCCTCGATCGCCTCGCGCTACCTGGGCGAGAAGCTGGACGTCTCGGGACCTGTACCCCCACGGCTCGACTACGCTGCGCCGGCGCGGGGGCCGAGCCTCGCGTCCCCGTTGGATTTGCAGGGTCTGTACGCGCAAATGGCACCTTCGCCGGACACCTACGTGGACGCGCTGACCATCACCGATCAGGTCAATCGCGCGGCCCTGCGCGCCTTCTCGAGCAACGGGGAAGAGGCGTGAGCGCGCCGCTGGACGCGGCCTCTCGCTACCTCGATGTGCGCTACGGCGAGAAGGAGCGGCCCTACACCGACTACCCGAGCAAACTCACGGCTCACCTGACCGAGCGCTACCTGCGCGGCTATCGCGGCGGCAAGCTGCTCGATCTGGGCTGTGGGCGTGGCGAGTTCTTGCACGGCTTCGCGCAGCTGGGCTTCGACGTCAGGGGCTTCGATCGCTCGCGCCCGAGCGAGCCTCGCTTCAGCGAGCCGGTCGTGGTCGGCGACTACGAGCAGGGTGGCCTGCCCTTCGCGAGCGCCGAATTTTCCGTGCTCTTCAACAAGTCGGTCTTTGAGCACGTGCGCGACATCTCTCCGCTGCTGCGCGAGTGTCACCGGGTGCTCGGCTCCGGGGGGCGCCTGGTGAGCCTGGTGCCAGATTGGACGGCGCAGTGGCGTCACTTTTATGACGACTGGACGCATGTCAGGCCCTTTACGCTGACGGGCTTGCGCGAGTGCATTCAAAGTCACGGCTTCGAGGTGCGTGAAGCGCTAAGATTCCGGCAGCTGCCGCTGCTGTGGGAGCGGCCCTATTTACGTCCGTTCTCGGACGCCGCTTCGCTTTTGCCGAGCGCCTTCAAGCGCTCCAAGTTCGTCCGTTTCTCGAAAGAGTGGATGCTGCTCGTGGTCGCGGACCGCGTCGGCTGAAGCGTTCTCGCGCGCGGGGCCGGGGCCCGATCGCCGGCGAGAGTTGGCAAGACCTTTGCAACCCCGTCTCACGGAGAGAAAAACATGGTCCAGGTCAAAATCGGAGACGTCGCGGTGGGTGATGGCGCTCCCTGCTACATCGTGGGTGAGATCGGCATCAATCACAACGGCGACCTCGGAACGGCGCGCCGCCTGATCGACGTTGCCGCCATCGCGGGCGCGCAAGCCGTGAAGTTCCAGAAGCGGACTCTGGACGTGGTCTACACGGCTGAAGAGCTGGCCAAGCCTCGCGAGAACCCGTTCGGCCCGACCAACGGCGACTTGAAGCGTGGTCTCGAGTTCGGGCTCGATCAGTACCAGCACATCGACAAGTACTGTCGCGAGAAGAACGTCGTCTGGTTCGCGTCGTGCTGGGACGAAGCCTCGGTCGACTTCATCGAGCAGTTCGCCCCCCCCGCCTACAAAATCGCTTCCGCGAGCCTGACCGACGATAACCTGCTGCGCCATCACAAGAGCACGGGGCGCCCGCTCATCATCTCGACCGGCATGAGCTCGCTCGCTCAAGTCGATCACGCGGTGGACGTGCTCGGCACCGACAACCTGGTGATTCTCCACACCACCAGCGCCTACCCGGCCAAGGTCGCCGACCTGAACCTGAAGATGATCCCCGCGCTGCGCACGCGCTATGGCGTGCCGGTGGGCTACTCGGGACACGAGGTAGGCCTCGCCACGAGCTACGCGGCCGCTGCGCTCGGCTCCTGCATGATCGAGCGACACATCACCCTCGACCGCGCCATGTGGGGGAGCGACCAAGCGGCCAGCGTCGAGCCGCAAGGGTTGATGAAGCTGGTGCGCGACGTGCGCGCCATCGAGGCCGCGCTCGGCGACGGCGTGAAGCGCGTCACCGACGAAGAGATCCCGATCATGAAGAAGCTGCGCCGGGTCGGCTGAGGTGCGCCATGCCGACGAACGAGAGCGTCACCTTGGCCCAGCCAGGGGCCGGCCTACGGATAGGCGTCATCCAGGGGCGGCTCTCGCCCCGCCCCGCGAACAAGCTCCAAGAGTTTCCGTGGGCGAGCTACGCCGAGGAGTTTCCGATCGCGGCTCGCCTCGGCTTTCATTCCATTGAATGGATCTTCGAGGCGCCGCGGTTCGAGCAAAACCCGCTGTGGACCGAGACCGGCCGCGAGGAAATTCGCGAGCTCTCGGCCCAGAGCGGCGTGCGCGTGCAGTCGGTGTGCGCCGACTACTTCATGGTGCATCGCCTGGCGGGGGAGTCGGACGCGGCGTTGGCCTACAACCGTGACGTGCTCGCGGAGCTGATCGTCGCCGCGCACGCGGTCGGCGCCGATCGCATCCTGATCCCGCTGCTCGAGACGTCAGCGGTAGGTACCTCAGCGCTGAAGCGCGAAGTCGTGATGAGCCTGCGCGGCGCTGCCGCCGTCGCCGAGCGCTATGGGGTGACGCTAGGGCTCGAAATGGAGGTCCCCGGCGCTGAGTACGCGGAGCTGATTCGCAGCGTCGGCAGCTCGCGCGTGCGCGCCTACTACGACACCGGCAACTCCACGGCGCAGGGGCTCGATATCGCGGAAGACATCGTGCCGCTGCTATCGCTCCTGCACGCCGTGCACGTCAAAGATCGCGTGCGCGGGGGGACGAGTCGGCCGCTCGGCACCGGGGACACGAACTTTCAGGGCTTCTTCCCGCAGCTGATCCGGGCCGGATTCCGAGGTGACTTCGTGCTGCAGCACTACTTCGAGAGCGCGCCCGAGCTGGAAGCCGAGCGCAGCTTGAGCTTCGTGCAGCAGCTGCTCGAGGCCGCCAAAGCGGAGGCCGCGTGAGCGTGGTGCTCGACTTCCCCGGCCCTCGACGCGTGGCTGCGGAGCGCCGGCCGGTGAAGCGCTGCCTGTTCGTGGGGCTCGGCGGGATCGGACAACGCCACCTGCGCAACTTGCGGGCTTTGCGCGGCGATACGGTCGAGGTCCACGCCTTCCGTGTGCGACGCGAGCGCGCGTTGCTGAGCGACACCCTGCAGATCCTCCCCGGTGAGGAGCTGGAGGCGACGTACGGAGTTCGCGCTCACGCCGAGCTCGACGCCGCGCTCGCGACCAAGCCTGACGTCGTGTTCGTCTCGAACCCGTCGAGCTTGCACGTGGAGGTCACTCGCCGTGCCCTGGAAGCATCGGCCCACGTCTTCGTCGAGAAGCCGCTGTCTCACGACCTGTCGGGGGTTGCCGGCTTGGTCGAGGACGCCGCGCGCCGCGGCCTGGCCGGCAACGTCGCCTACCAGCTGCGGTTTCACCCCGGATTTCGGCGAGCGGCGGAGCTCGTGCAGGGCCGGGCGCTCGGGCGCTTGCTGTTCGCGGAAGCGACGGTGGGCGAGTACCTGCCCGGCTTTCATCCCTACGAAGACTACCGGCGCATGTACGCCTCACGGCGCGAGCTCGGCGGCGGCGTGACGCTCTCGCAGATCCACGAGATTGACTCGTTGATGGCGCTCTTGGGCCGGCCTGAGCGGGTGTTCTCCAGCGGCGGCAAGCTGTCGAGCCTCGAGGTCGACGTCGACGACGTGTCGAGCTCCCTGCTCGAGTTCCGAGGCGAAGGCGGGCGCGTGCTGCCGGTGCGCCTGCACCAAGACTTCGTGCAGAGGCCGGCGGAGCGGCGCCTCGTGCTGGTGGGCGAGCAAGGCAAACTCGAGTGGAGCCTGAGCGGCAAGAGCTTCAAGCGCTGGGACGAGAGCGGGGCGCTCTGCGAGGAGCTGGATTTCGCCGACTTCCCGCGCAATCGACTGTTCGAGGACGAGCTCTCGCATTTCCTGCGCTGCGTCGAGACCGGCGAGAGCCCGAGCTGCTCGCTGGCCGACGGAGCGGAGAGCCTGGCCGTCGCGCTTTCGATCTTGGAGTCGCAGGCGAGCGGGCTGCCCGTCAACGTCGGCGCCGTGCTGGACCGCGCGGGCCTGGGGGGTGCCGCGTGACGAAGCCGGACGTGATGGCGTTGATCCCGGCGCGGGGCGGCTCGAAGTCGGTTCCGCGCAAGAACCTGCTGCCCGTCGCGGGCCGGCCGCTGATCGCCTACTCGATCCTGCACGCGCAGGCGTGCCCTTCGATCACCCGCATCGTCGTTTCGACCGACGACGACGAGATCGCCGAGGTGGCGCGCTCCTTCGGCGCCGAGGTGCCGTTCAAGCGCCCCGCGGAAGCGGCGACGGACGCGGCCACTGACTTTCAGGTATTTCAGCACGCCCTCGAGCACCTGGCCGAGCGCGAGGGCTACGTGCCAGAGCTGGTCGTGCACCTCCGGCCCACCGGGCCCGTGCGCGAGACGGCGTTGATCGAGCGAGCGGTGCAGCTGATGCTGCAAGATCCCGAAGCGGACGCCTTGCGCAGCGTGGGCCCCGCCGAGCAGACGCCGTACAAGATGTGGCGTATCGAAGGCTCGTACCTGCAGCCGCTGATCGAGCTTCCGGGCTTCACCGAAGCGCACTCGATGCCGCGCCAAAAGCTGCCGGTCGCGTACTGGCAGAACGGTTACGTCGACATCGTGCGGCCGCGCACCATCATCGAGATGCGCTCGATGGTGGGCAAGGTGGTGTTGCCGTTCGTGGTCGAAGGCAAGATCCACGAGCTCGACTACGTCGATCAAGTCCCTGCGCTGGAGGCGGCGGTGGAGGCGTGGCTCGCCGGTGAGGTCGCGCCGGCTACGAGGGAACCGAGGCATCCGTCGTGAGCGCGGCTGGGCTTTCCGCGTTCGCGCTGTCGGGGCGGGTCGTGCTCATCACCGGCGGCGCGGGCCTGCTCGGGGCCGAGCACGCGGCCGCGATCGCGGAGGCGGGTGGCGTGCCCGTGATCGCCGACGTGCGGGCCGCGGACGCGGAGCGCGTGGCGCGTGAGGTGGCAGAGCGCTACGGCGTGAGCGCCAGCGCGGTCGAGCTCGACGTGGCGTCGCGGGCATCCTGCGAGGCGGCGCTTTCGCGAGTGCTCGAGACGCACGGCCGCCTGGACGGGCTGGTCAACAACGCGGCCCTCAACCCGAAGGTCGAAGGCGCGGGCCTCGCTGCGACTCGCTTCGAGAACTATTCGCTCGATTCGTGGACGCACGAGCTGGCGGTGGGCCTGACGGGTGCGTTCTTGTGCGCGCAGGTGTTCGGGGCCCACCTGGCCGGTCACGGCGGGGGTGTGATCGTGAACATTGCGTCGGATTTGGGCCTGATCGCGCCGGATCAGCGGATCTACCAGCGGCCGGGGCTGGCGCCGCACGAGCAGCCTGTTAAGCCCGTTACCTACTCGGTCGTCAAAGGAGGTCTGGTGATGCTCACCAAGTACCTCGCCACCTACTGGGCTGAGGCTGGCGTGCGCGTGAACGCGCTCTGCCCGGGCGGCGTCTTCGCGGGGCAGCCATCGGATTTCGTGGAGCGGCTCACGCAGCTGATCCCGATGGGGCGCATGGCGCAGCGGGACGAGTACCGCGCGGCCCTGATTTTCCTGTGCTCGGACGCATCTTCGTACATGACCGGCAACAACCTGGTCATCGACGGCGGAAGGACCTGCTGGTGATCTCATGAGCTCCGATATTCTCCTCTTGGCGCTGGACGTGGACGGCGTGCTCACCGATGGCTCGGTGACCTTGACCCCTTCGGGCGAAGAGTCGAAAGGCGTGGCCTTTCGTGACCTCGACGCGCTCGGCCGCGCACGCCGGGCCGGCCTACGTATCGCGCTGGTGACGGGGGAAGAGGGACCGCTGGTCATGGCGATCGCGGCCAAGGCTGGCGCCGAGTTCGTGATCCCGGCCGCCAAAGACAAGGTAGCCGCGCTCGAGGCGCTGTCGGCGAACGCCGCGGTCCCGCTGGCGCGCATCTGCTTCGTGGGCGACGCCGACCGTGACGCGCTGGCGTTCCCGCTCGTGGGTATGTCGCTCTGTCCAGCGGACGGCTCACGCGCGGCGCGGCGCACGGCTTCTCGTGTGCTCGTCGCGAAGGGCGGCGCAGGCGCGGTCGAAGAAGCGGTCGACGTGCTGCTCGCCGACGGCGAAGAGGGTGACCTTCGTCCTGGCTTCGAGAATACGCTGCGACGCATCGCCGAAGACAGCCTGCGTGCGCACGAAAAGCTCGTCTTGGAGTCGGTGCCGAGCTTGGCGGAGATCGCGCAGGTGATTCAGCGCGCGCTGCGGGCGGGGCGCCGCATCATGTTCTGCGGCAACGGCGGCAGCGCGGCCGACGCTCAGCACGTCGCCGCCGAGCTCGTGGGGCGCTTCGCGCTCGAGCGTCAGCCCTTCCCGGCGCTGGCGCTGACCACGGACACGTCGATCCTCACCGCCGTCGGCAACGACTGGGACTTCAAAGACATCTTCGCGCGCCAGGTGCGGGCGCACGCCCGGCACGGTGACGTGGTCGTCGGCATCAGCACCAGCGGCAAGAGCGCGAACATCGTTCGGGCGCTCGAGGTCGCGCGCGAGTGCGGCGCGGTCACGATCGCCTTCACGGGGCGCAATGGTGGCGCGGTAGCCAAGGTCGCCGAGCACTGCTTCAAAGCCCCCGACGCGGCCACGCCGCGCGTGCAGGAGCTGCATCTCCTCGCCTGGCACGGCATCTGCGAGGTCGTGGAAGCCGCCATGGTGTCGCGCTCCGAGCTGGAAAAGACCGGCACGGCCTGAGGCACGCCGGGGCGTGTCCTAAACTGGGATCGCTCGCGCGTGCCCGTAAACGTCTGTCGATACCGCACAACTTTTAGCGCTTCGCGCGGGCATGGAGGCCAGCCTCGTAACCTGCTTCGTAGCTGAGGAGGGTCTGTAGGCCGCGGTGGAGGACCAGCCAGCCAGGCTCGCCATTAC
>JAEYWK010000169.1 GCA_023431345.1 Pseudomonadota bacterium | reverse complement strand
TTTGGCACCTCGATGTCGGCTCATCGCATCCTGGGGCTGGAGCAGGTCCCAAGGGTTTGGCTGTTCGCCAATTAAAGCGGTACGCGAGCTGGGTTTAAAACGTCGTGAGACAGTTTGGTCCCTATCTTCCGTGGGCGCAGGACACTTGAGAGGAGCTATCCATAGTACGAGAGGACCTGGATGGACGAACCTCTGGTGCTCCGGTTGTCACGCCAGTGGCATAGCCGGGTAGCCATGTTCGGAACAGATAACCGCTGAAGGCATATAAGCGGGAAGCTGGCCTCAAGACTAGGTGTCCCTGACGCAAGTCACTAAAGGCCCCTCGAAGACTACGAGGTTGATAGGCTCGGTGTGGAAGCGCTGCGAGGCGCGGAGCTAACGAGTACTAATAGGCCGTGCGACTTGACCTCATTCACTAAGGCAAACATTGTAGTTGGTGCCCGGACTCCGGGCGGTATCTCTCGGATGAGATGCCTTGATAGCCAATACTAGCGCAGCACCAAAAAGCTGCTTTGGACGCCCAAAAGTTTCCGGTGCCTATATCGAAGAGGCCATACCCGATCCCATCTCGAACTCGGAAGTCAAGCTCTTCGGAGCCGATGGTACTGCACGGGCAACTGTGTGGGAGAGTAGGACGGTGCCGGGTTAATTACCCCAAAGCCCCAGTGTTAACTCAGTGGGGCTTTGTTTTGTTCAGGCGACAGGCCGGCGGTTAGGCCGGTTGCGTGCCGCGGGCGTGGCGTTGGCGGCGTGTGTGGCTTAGAACTCGACCCGTTTGCGTCGGATCGACGAGCTGCTGCAGAGCCCACGAGTGCTCAAGTCGCTGGCCGCGGGTGGCAGCCTCTTGGCGCTGTTGTTGATTGGGCTGCTCACTGCGCCTGCGCTCGTGCGCGGGAAGGTGGAGCGAGCGGCGCAAGAGCGAGGGCTCGAAGCGCAGGTTGGAAGCGTGCGCTTCGGCCTTGGAAAGATTTGGCTCCGCGAATTGCGGGTGACGGCGCCGGGTGAGGATTTCGAGGCGCGGCTCGAGGCTGTGCGCGTTTCGATTTTTTCGGGCGCGGTGACGGCGGTGGGCGGCTCGGTTCGCGGCAAGGGCGATCCGGAGAACCTGCTCGAGAAGCTGCGAGGCAAGCGCGCGGCGACGGGCGGCGGTGGCGGCGATGCCGGTCGTGAGATTTCGGTGGAGGGGCTGTACGGCCGCTGGGAAAGGGGGGAGAGCTCGCTCGAGGTGTTCGGAGCCCGCGTCGCTCGGCGAGGCACCGAAACGACCCTCGGCGCCGATCTCGCGCACGTGGAGCTGGGCAAGCTCCGCGTCGATGCGCGTGCGATCGAGCTCGGCCTCTCGTCGAAGGCGGGGCGTCGACAAGCGGTGCTCCTGAAGAGCGCAGCGGTCGAGCTTTTCTGGCGCGACGAGTCGCCGCCGCCAGGGGCCGGCGAGGGCCCTCCGGCGCCCTCCCGCGCGCCGCCGGTCGTAGAAGGGCCGACGCTCGCGCAGCGTTTGCGAGAAGCGCGCGCCGTCGGAGTGCCGCTGCTCCGGGAAGCGCTGGCCGAAGGCGCCAGCTTGGCGCTCGACGGCCTTTCGGCGCGGGTCGAGCGCGCGGGCGAGACGCTCAGCTTCGGGCCCAGTCGACTGCTGCTCAATCGGCAGGGGGAGGTCGTACAGATTTCGCTGTCGCCGGCCGCGAACGAAGCCGCCGTCACGCCGCTAGCGGTGAGCCTCGCGCTGCCGCTGGCCCCGGGGCCCCTGCACGTCATCGCCAAGGGGGGCCCGGTCAGCCTCTCCAGCTTGGGTATTCGGGCCGGACAGCTCGGTCTCGGTGACGTGCGGCAGGCGACGCTGGCCGCCGACGGCAGCGCAAACTTCAGCGAAGATTTCGAGGTCGTCGAGCTCGACGGCAAGGTGGCGCTCGCAGGGCTCACCCTGAAGCGCAAAGAGCTCTCGCCGGAGCCGGTCGGCCCGTGGGGCTTCGACGCCTCCGTGAAGGCGAGCGCGCGGCTCGACGGTAGCGAGCTCACGATCACCTCGAGCGAGGCGCACATCGGCGACGTGCGAGCCGAGCTCTCGGGGCGTCTGCGCAGGACGCCGGAGCACCGGCACGTCGAGGGGCGGCTGCGGCTGCCCTTGGCCGCCTGTCAGAGCTTGCTCGAAGCGGCGCCGAACGGGCTCTTGCCGCTGGTGCGAGGCATGAAGCTGTCCGGCAGCTTCGGTATCGATTTGCAGGTGCGCTACGACGAGGCCGCGCCGCAGGACACGCAGGTCGTGCTGCAGGTGAAGAACGAGTGCCGCGTGAAGGAGGTGCCGGCCGCGCTCTCCGCGAGCCGCTTCGAGCGTCCGTTCATGCGTGAGGTGAAGGCCGCGGATGGCTCGCCCATGATGGTGGAGAGCGGTCCGGGGACGCCGAGCTGGGTGTTCATCGACGACATGTCGCGGCACCTGGAGAGCGCGGTGTTGATCTGCGAAGACAGCCGCTTCCACGCGCACGCCGGCTTCGATTTCAAGGCGCTCGAGAACGCGCTCAAAGACGATTTGAAGGTCGGCCGCTTCGCTCGCGGCGCCAGCACCGTGAGCATGCAGCTGGCCAAGAACCTGTACTTGAGCCAAGAAAAGACGCTCGGGCGCAAGCTGCAGGAAGCCCTGCTCACGATGCTGCTCGAGCAGCAGCTCGACAAGCGGCGCATCCTCGAGCTGTACTTGAACGTCGTCGAGCTGGGGCCGGGCCTCTACGGCGTGCGCGACGCCGCCGAGCACTATTTCGCGACGCCGGCGCGCGCGCTCACCCTCGGGCAGTCGCTGTATTTGGCTTCGATCCTGCCCAATCCGACGTTCAGCCGCTTCGCCCCCGACGGCAAGCTGAAGGCCGGTTGGCAAAACTACCTGCGCCGGCTGATGCACATCGCTCACAAGATCAAGCGCATCGACGACGCGGAGCTCGAGGCCGGGCTCGCCGAAGAGATCGCCTTCCGTGAGCCGGGCGCGGCCGCGTTCGCGCCGAGCGACGGCGCGGCTGCCGACGAGCCTCCTTCGCTGCCCGAGCTCGAAGACGCCATTCGCGGGCCCTAAGCAGGATCTTTTCGCTTCCGCCGCAGCTCGCCGAAGAAGTCAGAGAGGCGGCGCCCCCCCTCGTCTGCCAGCACACCGGCTTCGACCTCGAAGCGGTGATTGAGGCGGGCGTCTGCGCCGAGCTGGTACAAACTGCTGATGGCGCCAGCCTTCGGATCCGGAGCGCCGTACACCAGCTTCTTGATGCGCGCGTTGACCATCGCTCCGGCGCACATCGGGCACGGCTCGAGCGTGACGTAGACGGTGGCTCCCTCGAGGCGCCAGGCGCCCTGGGCGCGCGCCGCGTCGCGCACGGCGAGGAGCTCGGCGTGGGCCGTCGGATCGGCGCGCTCCTCGCGGCGGTTGTGGTCGCGAGCGAGCACGACGCCGGTGGCCGACACCACCACGGCGCCGACCGGTACGTCTCCATGAAGCACCGCGCGGTCGGCCTCGGCCAGCGCTAGGCGCATGAAATCTTCGGTGGTCGCCGGTGTGCTCACGACGCGCGCAGAGTGAGCGGAATCGCGCTTCTCTGCAACCCGGCAGCGGCGACGAACGGAAGCCTCACGGCTCGGAGCGCGCGCTGCGAGCGGCGAGCCAGCGCCGCTTCACTCGTCGTCGTCGAAGAACAGCGGTTCACGGCTGGCCAGAAACTCGTCGATGGCTTGGACCGCCGCGCCGTCGATTTCGAGGAACTTCACGCCCATGCCGGGCGGCGTATCGCTCGTCTCGTTGAACACGCGGATCCAGCGCACCTCGCCGAGGGCCTGCACCTTGCTGCCACCCGGCAAGCTGATCGATAGCTCGATCTTCGAGCCGGCCGGCTTGAGCTTGTGAGTGGCGATGAAGACACCGCCCGCCGAGAGGTTTTCGGCGAAGCCGGCGTAAAAGTTGTGGTCGCTGCCGACCGTGACGTCGAGGTCGACCGAGAAGCGGGAGTGCTCGCGGCGGTGACTGTCGTCGGCGCTCGGGGCGAGCGAGCGAATGCTGGCTTCGCTCCGCAGGTCCTCTGCTTCTTCGAGGGCCTCTGCCTCGCTCCCGAGTCCGCGTCGTTGCGCGACCAAATCCAACGCCATACGAGGCGAGAACGGCGAGCGCGGGCGCGGCTTTAGTGCGGGTAGCGCTTCGGCCTACAGGTCGGCTGAATCGCGAGTCAAAGCCAAGGGTTGACGCTGGCTTCGCCGCGCACGCGCAGGCTCTGACCGAGGCGCCGCACGACCAGAGCGCAGGTGAGGCCCGTCGCTACGAACAGTGCCAGCGCAATCACGCCGCGGTACGCCGAGAGCACGAGCCCGTCGGCGCCGAGGGTCCACAGCTTGGCGGCAACGGGCAGCACGAGCGCCGCCGGCAGGCCAACGCGCAGCATCGCTCCTCGACACTGCGGCGCGCTCACGCGACCGAGGGCCCAGCGCAGCGCCGCCACGACGAGCACGACGCCGAAAGTCTTGAGCACCAACAGCACCGCGCCCGTCGCCATGCGCAGCGGCGAGCTCGTGCGATCGAGCTCCGACAGCCACGGCACCGCGAAGCCGCCGAGCAACACGACGCTGAGCAGGCCCGCCCCCACCACGAGGTGAGCCCACTCGACGGCGGGCAAGGCAGGCCAGCGTTTGGTGGCGCGGGGCGGCAGGCTCGTGCTGGCTCGCGACGGCAGCGTCGCTTCGGGTACGAGCGCGAACAGCCCGAGCAGCAGCGCCATGAAATGGATGGGTGAAGCGAACGCCAAGAAGCGCCAGGGCATGCCGGCCTGCGCCGCCGCGAAATCGTCGGCGCGCAGGCTGGCGACGCTGAGCACGCCGACGAGCAGCGCCGAGGCGAGCGGCACCTGACCGAGCAGGACCCACCAGGCACGCTGGGCCGCCTCGCGCAGACGCAGGCCGTCTCGCTGCCCGAGCTCCGACAAGAAGCCGGCCACGACCACGGCGTTCGTCGCCGCGAGGAGCAAGATGGGCAAATCCAGCTCGCGCGCCACCAGCGGAACGCCGAGCGCTCCCAGCGCCAGCAAGGAGCTGCCGAGCGCCACGCCGACGTAGGCCGCGGCGCTGCCCGGCAACGCGCCCGAGAGGCCGCGCGCCACCGCTCGGAGGCTCTGCTTTTCGCCTTGGGCCCGGCTGCGCGACGCCACCGCCACCGCCAGCCACGTGGAGAAGCGCCCGAGCGGTGAGAGCGCCAGCACCAGGGCCAAGAGCGCGCTGCCGACGAGCGCGATCGCCGGCGTGAGATCCGACAGCGTGCCGGGCTTGAACTCGGCCACGTCGACGGCCAGCACCGCGCTCTCGCTGGCGCCGCCGCGGTGGACGCCGATGCGCGCCGTGCGCGCGCGCGGCGGCGGCACGAAGTCGGAGACCTCGCTCACGCGCACCCCCGAGATCTCTTCGATGACGTCGCCCGCCGCCAGCCCGACCTGCGCGCCGCGCCCGTTTGCGTCGAGCTTTTGGATGCGCAGCGGGCCGCTGCCGTCGCTGTTCACGCTCGCGCCGAGGAACGCCGCGAAGCGCAGGCCCTCTTGCTGCGCGAGCGCGCGGTCTTCGTCGCTTTCGTGGCTGGGCGCGACGTCGAGCACGACGCCCTGTAGGGTACCCGCGACGGGTGGAGCTCCGCTCTTGCGCGGGGCGAACGCCGCCGTCACGTCACCGCGGAACGTCGCGTGCGCGCCGTCGTCACGGCCGCAGAAGGTGCGAACCAGCTCCTCCGTCACCGAGGCCTCTAGCAGATGCGGAGTCGACGTGCGCGCCGGCACCGACACCTCCACGCCATGCTGCGCGACGCGACCCGGCCGAAACACATCGCCCCGGAACGTGACTCGCGCCACGCGGCCCTCGGGGAAGCCAGCCCCGCTGATCTCGAGCTTGTCGCCGCTGCCTACCTCACGGGCCGAGAGCTCCGTCAGCTGCAGCAGGCCAGGGGCCGAGTTGGGCGAGCAACCCAGGCTCAGAAAACCCAAGCCCAGAAAGAGCGCCAAGCAGCCGAGCAGCCGTGCCTTCACTTGGCTCGTATACAGGGCGCCGCTGAAACGGGCGAAAATTTGGGCCATGCACCGCGGGCGTGCTTTAGGTCGTGGGCCGCGAGGAGCAGACCATGGATCAGCACGACCTCTTGATCACCATTCGTGAGCTGCACACCGAGCTATCTTGGCTGCAGCCGTTCCGCGACTTGGGGCTCATCCCGAACCCGGCTGCGTCCGAGCTCGCGATCGAGCGCGCAGAAGAGCGCATGGGCCGCAAGCTGCCGCCGTCGTACCGTGCCTTCCTGGAGCTGCACGATGGCTGGCCCCGCTTCCTCGACGGCGCGAGCCTGCTCGGCACCGCCAACCTGGGCCTGCGCCAGTACGAGGATCTGGCGCGCGCCGCCTTCGAGGCCGCCGAGACGCCCATCCCCGACCTAGGGCCGCCCACGCGACCCCGCGCACGGACGCTGATCCCTTTCGGCGCCGACCTCGAAGCCACCACGCTGTTTGCGTTCAACCCGTCCGTGGTGGATGAGAGCGGTGAGTACGAGGTGATCGCGTGGATGAACGAGCTGGGCGTTCGTTACCCGAGCTTCGCGGCGTTCCTCGAGTTCATCGTCGAGCTGGCGCGGCAAGACATCGCCGACCTCACGGCCGCGCCGGCGCTCGCCAAGTCGGCCTGACTCGGCGGCCGATCGGGCCCTACGCCCGAAAAGCGGCGGGCGATTGGGTCCTTTTGACCGCGTTGACGCCGCGCGCCATACTTGAGGGCCGCACCGCCATGAGCAACGAGCCCGACCTCCACGCCCCGGACCCGTCGGAAGAGTCTGCCGATCGGCGCATCATCAAGCGCTACTCGAACCGCAAGCTCTACGACACCCGTGGCTCGAGCTACGTCACCCTCCTGCAGATCGCCGAGATGATCAGGAGCGGTGAAGACGTCCAAATCATCGATAACGCGACGAAAGAGGACAAGACGGACGTCACGCTGGCCTTGATCATTTCGGAGGAGCTGCGGAACAAGCCGCGCGCTATCCCGATCCCGACGCTCAAGGCCCTCATCCGGCATCGCGGCGAGAAGATCCTCACTCAGCTCCGCGAAGGGCCGATCGGCAAGCTCATCCCGCCGCCGGGCAAAGATGACGGTGAACGGGTGGGCTCCACCCCGCCGGTTCCCCCGACCTCGCCGCCGCCCGCTCGAGAGGATGACGATATGTCTGACACTAAGGAATCCAAGGGTTTGCGCGCCACCTTCGAGCAATGGCAATCGGCAATCGACGAGCGTATTCGCGCAGTTCTGCCGAATTTTGCGGCCTTCCGCGACCTGCAGCTCGAAGTGAAGCGGCTGGCGGACCGGCTCGACGCCCTCGAAAAGCGCGAGGGCGGTGGCGCGAGCGGCAGTCCGAGCGGCACGCCGGAATAAATTGGAAAAGGGCCAGGTTCGACCTGGCAGAGCCTTGATGACCCGATCCGGCCGCCTCACGAGCAAGTCTTTCGAGACCGACGCCTTGGCCGAGCTTCCGGCCCTGCTCGGCGTCGCCACCCGCCTGACCAAGAACCCCGCCGACGCTCAAGACCTCGTGCAGGACACCCTGCTCAAGGCCATGCGCGCACGCGAGCAGTTCGAGACGGGCACGAACCTGCGCGCGTGGCTGATCCGCATTCTGATGAACACGTTCATCAACCGCTACCGTCGCGGTGGCCTCGAGCGCAGCGTGCTCGAGGGCCCCGACGCGGATCCGCTGGCGGACGGCTGGATCAGCGCGCAAACGATGGAGTCGATGCGCGACCCGGAGTCGCAGGCGCTGCGCCCGATGTTGGCCTCCGAAATTGGTCGCGCTCTCGACGAGCTGCCGGAAGATTACCGCTTGGCGGTGGTTCTATCTGACGTGGAAGAGCTGTCGTACAAGGAAATCGCAGACATCATGGGCTGCCCGATCGGTACGGTCATGTCTCGCCTGCACCGCGGACGGCGGCTGCTCAAGGGGCGACTCTACGAGCACGCGCGCGCGATGGGCATCGTCGGGCCCGAAGCGGAGGTCGGCAACAAGGCGCCGGAGGCCGTCGTCGAGCTCGACCGGTACCGCGTGCGGAAGGCGGCGCAGTCATGAGCACCGGCTGTCGGCACTTCATGGCGCTGCTCGAGCCGCTGCGCGACGGCGAGCTCAGCCCCGTGCAGGTCGTGGAGGTCGAAGCGCACCTGTTCGAGTGCGAGCGCTGCACCGAGCGAATGCGCTTGGGTGAGGCGATGCGCGCGAGCTTGAAGCAGGCGGTGCGCGGCGAGGCGGTCGTCACCGACGCCTTCCAAGAGCGCATCCGCCTGGCTTTGAGCGCCGAGCGCGAGCGAGAAGAGCGCCTCGCTCAGTATGATCCGCACGTGCGCATGCTCAGCTGGCGCAGCATCATGCCGATCGCGGCCGCGGCGGCGGTGGTGATGGTCTGGGCCGCTTCGGCCAACAATCGCCCGAGTGACGTGGCGGCCAACGCCAGCCTGTATCAGTCGGCCACGCCGGCCAGCGTAGAGAAGCTGCTGGAAGACCTGGTGAAGAATCACGAGCGCGCGGCGGCCCCGCAGTTCACGGAGGCTTCGCTGGTGCCGCAGCTCGAGCCCGAGGTCGGCGTGCCGGTGACGCTGCCGAACTTCAAGCAGTACGGCGCGCGCTGGGAAGGCGTGAGCGTCGTGCCGGTGAGCAATCAGCGCGCGGCCTCGCTGCGTTACCGCATCGCCGGTCACAAGCTCACGGTCTACGTCTACGACGCCTCACGCTTCCCGGTGCGGAGCACGCTGCAGCAGCGAGTGGTGCGCAACGAGCCGGTGTACGTGGGCTCGCGTCACGGCGTGTCGATCGCCGCGACGGAGCGCCGAAACGGCGTGGGCTACGCCATCGCGACCGACCTGAACAACGACGAGAGCGCCGAGCTGATCGCGTCGATTCACTGAGGCGCTGGCGGCGCGCTCTTGGCGGGCCCGGCGTCGCTCCCGGTAGCGGCGGCGGTGCTTTTGCTCGTGGAGCTGGCGGCGTTCACGGCGCTGGCGGTGCCGGATTTGCGCGGGTCTGCGGCCGCGGTGAAGACGCCGTTTTCGCGCGCGATGGCCTGGACCGCGTTCTTCCAGTCGCGCGTTTGGAGCAGCTCGCCGCGCGCCTCCAGATCCGCCGCGTAGGGCCCGGCCAGCGCCGCCTCGAGCCACAAGGTTTGGCCGGTGCGCGGGGGCGGGACCATGAAGCGAGGCGCAGCCACGGCGGCGTCGAGCGGCATGCCATCGATGACTCGGCTCAGCAGCACCTGGGTGATGTTGGTCGGGATCGTGATCGCGCCCGAGCCGCCCAGCGACAAGATGGGCTCGCCGCGCTCGACGATGAGCGTGGGCGTCATGCTGGAGATCGGGCGCGCGCCGGGCCGAACGCGGTTGGGGCTCTCGGTCATGCCGAACGCCGCCACGCTATCGGGAGTGGAGAAATCGGTCAGCTCATTGTTGAGCAGGACGCCGCTCTGCTCGGCCATGATTTTCGCGCCGAAGCCTTCGTTCACGGTCGTGGTGAGCGACACCCAATTGCCCTGCTGATCGGCGGTAGCGAGGTGATGCGTGCCGGCTTCCTCGAGCCCGAAGCGCGGCTGAGTGTGGGTGCGATCTTCGGCCATCAACGCCTTGCGACGAGCGAGCCGCGCTGGCGAAAGCAGCTTCGCCACATCGACGCTCTCGAAATCCGGATCGCCGAGGTAGCGCGCGCGATCGGCGAAGGCGCCGCGCATTCCTTCCGCCAGCAAGTGAATGCGCTTGCCGGGAGCGTCACTCATGGCCGTAAGCTCGCTGGCTCGAAACAAGCCCAGGGTTTGCAACAGCAGCAAGCCGCCCGCCGACGGCAGCGGCATCGTGAAGATTTGCTTGCCGGCCCAAGTCGCGCTGAGCGGAGCGCGCTCGAGCACCCGGTAGCTCGCCAAATCCGTCAGCGCGAGCGTGCCGCCGGCGGCTTGTGTGGCTTTCACCAAGTCGCTTGCGACGGGGCCTTCGTAGAAGCCGCGCTTGCCCTCGTTGGCGATGCGAGTGAGCGTCTTGGCGAGCTTGGTGGCGCGCAGCTGCTTGCCGAGCGGCGCCGGCGCTCCGCCCGGCAGGTAGACGCTGCGGAAGGTGGGTGAAGTCATGAGGGGGCTCGGCTTCTGTTGGCTGAGCTGCCAAGCGGTGTGCGGCTCGGTCACGAAGCCCCGCTCGGCCAGGCGCGCGGCGCGCAGCACGATGTCTCGCCACTTGAGCTGACCGAAGCGCTGCTGCAGCTCGTACAGGCCTGCGACCTCGCCGGGAACCCCGACGGCTTCGCCGCGCTTCTCGACGGGGAGGGGACGCTTGTCGAGCGCGCTGGGGGCGATGCCCGCCGGCGCCGTCTCCCGAAAATCGAAGACGTACGGCTTGCGGTCGCGCGCGGACCAGATGAGCGCGAACCCGCCTCCGCCGATGCCGCTCGACGATGGGTTGGTGAAGCCCGACACGAGCGCGGCGAGGACAGCGGCGTCGATGGCGTTGCCTCCCGCTTCGAGCAGCCGGCTCGCTTCGTACGTCGCGCCGGGGCTCTCGCTCGTGACGGCGTAGCTCTTGGCGGGCGTCGCTGCTCGCACGCTGGGCAAGGTGGCCGTCAGCGAAGCGAGGGCGAGGCCGGTGAGCGAGAGCAGGTGCCAGGTGGGCCTCGAATGGCGGGCAGGGCGGCGCATGAGCCGCGAGCTTAGGGCCCGCAGAAGAGTAAGTCGATCGCCCTCGCTGCGCGGCCGCCTGGACGAGCTCCGTCGTTCTCGGTCCCCTGCGGTATCCCGCGGTTGCCACTCGAGGGGTGGGGCCGTATGTAGCTGCCATGCGTTTCTTGTTCGTGATGGATCCGGCCGAGACGATGAGCCCGCTGAAGGACACCACGTTCGCCTTCCTGCGGGCAGCGGGGGCGCTCGGTCACAGCGCGCTGCACTGCTTGCCGCAGCACGTTTCCCTGCGCGGGGCAGACGGCTTCGCCTGGGCGAGGCCGATCACGGTGAGTGATACGCCGCCCCACTACACGCTGGGAAACGCCGAGCGGTTCGAGCTCGCTCGTCTCGATGCCGTGTTCATCCGTAAAGATCCGCCGTTCGACGCGGCTTACCTGTACCTGACGCAGCAGCTCGACCGCGTGAAAGACCGCGTGCTCGTGGTCAATGATCCGCGGGGCATCCGTGATGCGAACGAGAAGCTGTTCGCGTTCCATTTCCCGGAGCACACGCCGCGCTCGCTCGTCAGCGCCAGCCCGCAAGAAATCCTGGATTTCGTCAGCGACATCGGGGGGCAAGCCGTGCTCAAGCCGCTCGACGGCGCCGGCGGCAGCGGGGTCGTAACGCTCTCGCTCGGTGATCGGAACGCGCGCTCACTCGTCGATATTTGGACGCAGGAGGGGAAGCGGCTCGCGATCGTGCAAGAGTACCAACCCGCGATTCGCGTGGGTGACAAGCGCGTGCTCTTGCTCGAGGGTAAGCCGCTCGGCGCCATCTTGCGGGTGCCTCGCGAAGATGACGTGCGCGCGAACATCCACGCGGGAGGGACGGTCGTGCCGACGGATCTGACAGCGAAGGAGGCGGCGCTGGTGGAGGCGATCGCGCCGAAGCTCTTGGAGCATGGGCTCTATTTCGTCGGTCTCGATCTGATCGGTGAAAAGCTGATCGAGGTGAACGTGACGAGCCCGACGGGGATTCAGGAGCTGAGTCGCTTCTTGGGACGGGCTGTGGAAGACGATGTCGTTCGGTGGACGGAGGCTAAAGTCGCTGCGCGAAGGGGATAACAGGGAGGCGGTGAGGCGGGGAGCGAGAGGGGGGGAACAGGAAGGGTGGGAGGGTGGAAGGGGAGAGAGCGCATTTTTGGGTTCGGGGGACCGAACCCAAAAATATTCCCTAAGGGGCCTCGAATGCAGAAGTCGATCGATTTTCAGGCCGACGTTGGCCGAATCAGGATCGACAAGATCGAGCTGACGTGATCTACGTTCGCAGGTGGACGACGAGCAAATCGTTCGGCAGAAGTGGCGCCTCCTCAAGGCGACGCTAGACGAGCGTGCTCGCCGACTGTGGGCAGGAGCGGAGGCGGAGGCGATCGGTCGCGGTGGCGTGGCGCGGGTAGCGCGGGCGACGAAGCTGG
>JAEYWK010000037.1 GCA_023431345.1 Pseudomonadota bacterium | reverse complement strand
GCGTGCCAGGCACGCGCCACAAACCACGGCCTACCAGCCCCGATACCGCCGACGGCAACTTACGGACCGTCGGGCACGGGCACGGGCACGGGCACGTTTACGCCGAGACCAGCAATTAGGGACACTCCCTAGGGCGTGCCGGTCTCGGCGGAGCTGCGCTCCTCCAATGGGCGCTATGCCGGCTCAATTGGCGCGGCGCAGCCACTCCGGATCGACTCGTGGGCGCGCCGAGCGCAGACCGGGGCGGAGCCAGGTGGCTTCACCGGGAAGGAGGCAGCGCCGCGCGAGCAAGCTCGCGAAGCGCTCGCGCAGCGCGGGGGGAAGGTTGGCCAAGCAGGCGGTGGCAAAATCCTGATCGCGCTCGGCGCGCGCCAGCAGGCGAGCGACCCGAGGCCCGTAAGTCCGCTCACAATCAGCGCAAATCGTCGCCCCCGCGCTGCTGACCGCGTCGCACAACCGACAAGACGGGTGGGGCTTGGGGGCGCAGGGCTGATCCATCAACCGGCCAATAGCCGGGCGACGCTCAGCGCGCCAAGTTTTGGGAGATCGCCGCTGGCGCTGGTGCGTAGGACGAGCGATGAGCTCCCCTAGGGCGGTGGTTTCGCCTCGGCTTTCGTCGCGACGCTTGGCGCTGCTGTCTGGGCTCGCGCTGATGAGCGTGCTTGGCGCCGTTTCGATTTGCAACGCGGACAGCCCTGGGCGTCGCCCCTTTCGTCCGCCGCCTCCGCCGCCTTATCGCGTCACATTGGAAGACGCCTACGGTTCGCCGCTGCCGAGCTTCCGCAAGGGTGAGTCGAGGTTCGTGCTCGGCGAGCCCGGTCAGCGCTACAGCGTCCGCGTCGAGAACCCCACCGCGGAGCGAGTGGAGGTCGTGCTGACCGTCGACGGGCGGGACGCCGTGAGCGGTGAGGTGGGCGACTACGTGGTGTCGCGCGGCTACCTGGTAGAGGCTTACGGCTCGCTCGTCGTCGAGGGATTCCGGCGAAGCTTGGAGGAGGTCGCGGCGTTTCGCTTCACCGAGCGCGAGCACAGCTATTCTTCGCTCCGCGGTACGCCTCGCAACGTCGGAGTCATCGGCGTCGCCGTCTTCCCCGAGAAGGCCCGGCCACGCGGCGCTCTGGTGCGCCCGAAGCCGCGGCCGACCTACGAGGCGGAGCGCGCCGAGGCGTCTCCGAGGGGCGGCGCCGCTCGGAGTAAGTCCGGGCCGAGCAACATCGGCACGAGCTACGGTGAAGAGAGGAGCAGCAGCGTGGTCGAGGTGGCCTTCGAGCGCCGCTCGCCCACTCACCCTGCGGCCGTGCTCAGCGTGCGCTACGACGACCTCGACGGCTTGATCGCGCGCGGCATCGACGTGTCGTCGCTGGGTTACGCGGCCTACCGTGACGAGCCCGAGCCGTTCCCCCAGAATCGCCGTCGCTTCGCGCCGCCCCCGCCGCGCTGAGCTGCGGCCTCGAGGGACTCGGGGCGCCCGGGCCGCCTACTTCAGCGCGTCCTCGACGAGTCGCGTGAGCTCGCTCTCTCCGACGAAGCCGGTCGCGACGGCTTTGACGGTGCCGTCCCGGCCGAGCACGACGACCGTGGGCAGAGCCTGTACGCGGTAGAGCGACGAGGCGACGCCTTGATCGTCGAAGACGCTCGCGTAGCTCATCGGCTTCTGCGCCAGGAATTTCGTGATGCTTTCGCGATCGTCGCTGGTGCCGACGCCGAGCACGCGCAGCTTGTCGGGTCCGATGGCTTGGGCCACCCGCTCGAGCACCGGGGTTTGTGCGCGGCACGGCGCGCACCAGCTCGCCCAAAAGTCGAGCACCACCGCCGTGCCCTGCAAGTCGGAGAGCCGCTGCTCCTTACCGCGCTCGCCCGGCGAGGCGTAGGGCAGCAAGAAATCCGGCGCCATCGCCCCCACGAGCGGCGAGCTCTCGGCGCGCTTGGCGCCCAGGTAAGGCAGCACGAAGAGCCCCACGAACAAGCTGAACGCGAGCACCAAGCCGGCGACGAGGTAGCCCGTCGTGGGCTCCTTCGCGGCTTTGCCAGGTCCGGACTTGGGGCTCACCCGTCACCTGGATTCGGTGAGCTCTTGAGCTGGAGCAGGTCGCGGGCGGCTTGGGTGCCGAGGGCGGGTAGGGTGAAGCGCAAGCGAGCGCCACCGAAGCTGGAGGATGACGCGGTCACCATGCCGCCGTGCTCGATGGCGATCTTCTTGACGATGGCGAGCCCGAGGCCGGTGCCGGTGTGCTTGGTCGTCACGTAGGGGTCGAAGATGGTGTCACGCATGTCGTCTGGGATGCCAGGGCCGTTGTCGTCGACGTCGATCACGAAGAAATCGCCCACGCGCGACAGCGCCACGCGAATCTGCGGGGCTTCGTGCTTGGCGTCGGCGAGGGCGTCGGCGGCGTTCTGGATCAGGTTGAGCAATGCCCGCCTCAGCATTTGCCGGTCTACGGCCACTTGGGCCACCACGTTCGGCACCTGCCACTCGAACGTGGGGCGCCTGCCGGAGACGCGGATCACCGACAGCTCCTCCGCGGCGCCGCCTTCGGGCTCCGCGCCTTCGATTTGACGCCGCTGCTCACCCAAGAACTCCGTCAAATCAGCCTGCTCGAGGTGCGCTTGCGGCAAGCGAGCGAACTCGGAGAACTCCGAGACGAGCCGGCGCAACGTGCCTACTTCGTCTTCGACGATCTCGAGCGTCGTATCGAGTAGGTCGCGGAACTGCTCGTCGGGCCCCTGGTAGCGGCGGTGAATTTCTTGCACCCCCAGCTGGATCGGCGTCAGCGGATTTTTGATCTCATGCGCCAAGCGACGAGCCATCTCTTGCCAGGCGCTGATGCGCTGCAGGTACTCGATGCGCGAGCGGCTGACCTCGACCTCCTCGAGCATGCGATTGAACGCGCGACCGAGCGCGGTGATCTCGTCGTTTCCCGCTTCGCTGACGCGCACGGCCAGGTTGCCGGCGCCCACGCGCTCGGTGGCCGCGGCGAGCTCTCCGAGTCGCGAGGCGACGCCGCGCGCGAGCAGCGTGCCGACCGCGACCGCCAGGGCGATCGTGATGCCGAGCAAGGCGCTAAAGGCGAGCACGTAGCCGCGAATGTCGTCCTTGCTGCGGGCTTCGACGACGCGATAGTTCGAGATGAACTGGGACATCTCGTCGCGCTCGAGGAACCGCGCCTGCTCGGCCGCGAATACGGCGCGCAGCTCGGGAGCGTCCGCGCCTTCATCGACCTCCGCGAGCGGATTGGTCACTTCGAGCCGATTCTCTCGGGTCGGATCGAGCGGGCGTCCGCGATCCACGCTGGCCACCACCTGGCCGTCGGGCAGCGCGACTTGCAGGGAAACGAGGCTGGGGTGGCGCGCGAGCTGAGCGCGTAGCTCGCGCGTCATGGCTTCGGCGTCCTTGGCGGCGACGGCGCGCCGCAGCGACGGTGAGAGGGAGAGCGCCGCGCCCTCCTCGCGCATGCGCGCTTTCAAGGTGCGTGCGAGCTCTTGATACACCTCGAGGGAGCGATCGAGGTGCTGCGCGATCTCGGGCATGAAGTAGCGCGCGCCCGCCTCGCGTACGTACTTGTCGCCGAGCCAAACCGCGACCGCGACGGGGATGAGCGCCGTCAGCACGATAGCGAGCGCGAGCCTGACTTGAATGCGCCCGGGTCGCTTCAAGCTCGCACCTTCAGGAAGCGCATCAGGACGCGCCAAGGGTCGAAGCCGAGGTAACGGCGTACGTCGCTCTCTACGAAGGCGTAGGCGCGGCCCAAGCTCGGCGCGAGACCGCTCGGCGCGCGAACACCATCGAGCAGACCGAAGCGCGAAATGAAGCCTTTGGCCACAGAAAGCGCCGCTCGCCCGGCGTCGATGCCGAGCGGCACCGCGAGCCCGGGCGTCACGGGCGTGAGCACGACGTCTCGACCAGCCACCGCGCTCGCCCAAGCGCCTGGCTCCGTGTCGCGCGCGAGGTGACGGAAGGTGCAAAGCTCGGCGTAGCAACCGACGCCGACCACGCCGAGGCGGGCCTCGACGGCGGCGCTGAGGTAGCGGTAGTCGCGCGAAAAGTCACCCGACAGCAGGCCCATGTCTCGGCGCAGCCGGTCGGGCCCCATCACGACGTCGAACGCGGGCCCTCGCCGTCGCAAGCAAAGCGCCGTGTACAGCTCGGAATCGTGGAAAGCGCCGAGCACGAGCACACGCCCGTCGGCGCACACCAGATCGAGCGCGCTCGCGAAGGCTCGCTCCGTGGGCAGCGGCCACTCGCCAAACGGCGTCGGCCAGAGCTCGGCCTCGCCTTCTTGCTCGAGCTCGCGCAAAGCCGCGACGAAGGCTTCGACCTGAACGTGGAAAGACTGTCCGCATGCCAGGCGGCGCGCGAAGCGGTCGCCGAACTGCTCGAGCGCCGTCCTCGAGACCACGACCGCGAAGCTCGAGCCATGCATGGCCGCTAGCGCGGAGGCGCTGCTCGGGCCTGCGGGGGGCGGCAGGCGGCCTTCGGTCGTCGACAGCACTTTCACGAGCTCCCCACCTTCACGCACCGCGATGATGCCCCCCGCCGCGGGGCGCGGCGCGGGCCCGACGCCCGGATCGCGGAAAAGCTCCGGCAGGCGCAGCCAGTCTTGGGCAGTGAAATCGAGGACCTGAGCGTCGGCGCTGAACACGAGGAGGCCGGAGTATAGTGGAGCCATGCTCCCCGACCACGCCGCCGATCCCCTCACGCGGGACCTCCTGGCCTTTATCGAGGCGTCACCGACCCCTTATCACGCAGTTTCCGAGCTGAGCGGGCGGCTCGGCCGGGCCGGATTCCGCTGCTTCACGGAGCGTGAAAGCTGGCCGCTCGCGCCGGGCGAGCGGGGTTTCGTGGTGCGCGGCGGCGGCTCGATCGCGGCGTTTCGCCTGGGCACCAAGTCCCCCGTCGAAGCCGGCTTCGTCATCATCGGTGCGCACACCGACTCACCGAACCTTCGCCTCAAGCCCGCCGGAGAGCTCACGGCGCACGGCTACGAACAGCTCTCGGTCGAGGTGTACGGCGGCGTGCTCCTGCACACCTGGCTCGATCGCGATCTGGGGCTGGCGGGTCGCATCGTCTTGGAAGACGGGTCGAGCCGCCTGGTGCGCTTGCCGGGCAGCTTCGCGCGGGTGCCGAGCCTGGCCATCCATTTGAATCGCGACGTCAACTCATCGGGGCTCAACCTGAACTCGCAGACGCAGCTGCTCCCGCTCGCGGCGCTCGAGCACGAGGGCGGCGGGCTCGGGCTACGCGAGCGGCTGGCGGCGAGCGCGGGGGATGGGGTCTTGGCCAAGCACATTCGCGGCGCGGATCTTTGCTTGTTCGATACGCAGGCGCCGGCGCTGGGCGGCGCGCGGGGCGAGCTGATCTTCTCGGCGCGGCTCGACAACTTGGTGTCGTGCCACGCGGGGCTACACGCGCTCTTGAGCGCGCCGGACGATCATGAAGCGACGCGCGTCGTCGTGCTGTATGATCACGAAGAAGTGGGCAGCGAGAGCGCGACCGGCGCCGGCTCGCAGCTGCTCGAGAGCGTGCTCACGCGGATCGTTGCCGCCTACCCGGCTCAAGCGGACGCGTTTGCGCGCGCCATCGCCGGGTCACTGCTGGTCTCGGCCGACATGGCCCACGCCGTTC
The DNA here is from genome assembly GCA_023431345.1 of Pseudomonadota bacterium. GTDB lineage: Bacteria > Myxococcota_A > Polyangia > Polyangiales > Polyangiaceae > PMG-095. Next base: position 47,945 of record JAEYWK010000037.1, on the reverse strand, counting down.
ACCCCAACTACCCCGATAAACACGACAAACTGCACCGGCCCGTGCTGGGCAAAGGTCCCGTGCTCAAGATCAACGTCAACCAGCGCTACGCGACCGATGGCCCGACCGCGGCGCGCTTTCGCGCCGCCTGCGCCGCGGCCGGCGTCGAGCCTCAGCACTTCGTGTCGCGTAACGACGTCAGCTGTGGCAGCACCATCGGACCAATCGCGGCGGCGGGCCTGGGGCTGCGCACGGTAGACGTAGGCGGCCCGATGCTCAGCATGCACAGCTGCCGGGAAATGGCGGCCAGCGCCGACGTGCCCGTGATGATCGGCGTGCTCCGCGAGCTGCTGGCGCGCTTTACCCCGCTCGATCCGGCGGCGTAGCGCCGCGTCCCTTTCGCCCGCAACGCCGGCTTCAGCCGCGACGCCGCGACGCCGCGACGCCGCGACGCCGCGACGCTGGCGGCGTCACCACTCCAGTCTGCAGCCGACCTGGTCACGGCAGGTTTCGACCGAGCGCTCACCGCAGGGTATCGTCGTGATTCCGCCGCACCTGGCCTCGGCGTACTCGATGCACTCCAGCATCGCGCACACGGCGGGGTCGGTCTGGGCGCCGCACGTCGTCGTTCCGCTGCACTTGGAGCCGCTCCACGTGCAGCCCACCGCCGTCGCGCAGGCGGCCGCCGTGAGCCGCTCGCAGGGCGCCGCGTCGATGCCGCCCCAACCATCGGGTAAGTCACAGGTGCGCACGGAGCATCCTTCCGCGGTGCAGTCGGCAACGTCGAGCCCGTAGCAGCTCACCCTCGAACCGCCGCAGCGCGGCTCGGGCGGACCCCAGCTGCAACCAGGGGTGGCCTCGCAGGCGTCGGACGACCAACAGCGGTCACCGGCCGTTCCCCAGCAGCCTCCCTCCACCCACTCGCAGCCGCTCTCGCGGACGCAGCTCTCTTCGTACGTCAGCGAAGCGCAAGCCGATGCACCGCCCTCGCTCGCTACGCACCGCCCTGGCTGGCAGTCGTCGCCGCCGCCGGCGCATTCCGCGGGGCTCCGCTCGGCGCAAGGCACCGGCACGCCGAGGCAGCTCCGCCTTCGGAACTTGTACGCCACCTTCGGCTGGCCAGCGATGTGCCCGCCGCCGGCCCACATCGTATCTCCCTCGACGCAGTAAGGCACTTGAACGGCGCCGAACGCGAGCGTGGTAGAGCCCGGCGACCAGGCCGCTCCGGCGCCACTGCCGCCCCAGACGGTGCCCGAGCACTCGCAGAAGCCGCAAGCGCTCGCCTCGCATCCGAGCGGCGCCGACGAGCCATTGAACAGGAGTGGAGTGGAGTAAAAGTCCGCGTCGACGCAGCGCTCGACGCTCTCGATGCCCAAACACGACAGCGGCACCTGCGCTTGGAGCTCCACGAGCTCGCTACCTCGCACCGCGACGGGCTCGTTCTCCAAGACTTCGACGATGAGCTCGCTCGAGCTCGACGTGGCTCGGATCGATGCGCCCGCACAGGCGCCGCTGGTTTCAGCGCCGGGCAGGCACGTCTCTTCCAGCACCCACAAGCCGAGCGCGTCGCCTCCGCAGGGCTCGAAGCAGGTGCCGCGCGGAGCCTCGCACGCCTCTGCCGGCGGGCAGCTGCATTCGCCGCTGCTGCTGCCGTCGCATTGGAGGATGCCCGTCAGGTCGCCGCACGTGCACGCTGCGCCTTCGATGCAGTCGGCCGCGCCGCCCGCGCCGCCATCATCACCGGGCATCGAAATAGCGCCGCCCTGGGCGGCCGAGCCGGATGAGCCCCCGAAGCTGCCGCCCGCGCCCGCGCCCGAGGCACCCGTCGGTCGAGGCGCTTCGCCGCCCTCGCCGCCTTCACTGCTCGGCTTCGAATCCGGCGCTCGCTTCGTGTTGCCGCAAGCCGCAAGCGCGAGCGCGAGACCCGCGACTCCACCACCCAACCGCAACAGCAGTCGCTGCATGCGCACCCTCATACCATTTGTGCCGCGCTAGGGCGCCTGCGCGACGCAGCTCGCCTTCATCTCGTCCCAGATCTGCTGCGCGGCTACCTCCGCGCCTTGGGCGGTGGGCGCGGTGCCGGTCGCGTCGAGATACGTTGCTTCTTTGCCGGCGAAAGTCTCTCGCAAGTCGACCCAATGGCAGGGCACCGGGCTGCCCTCGCAGGCGGTGGCCAAAAGCGGCCTCAGCGTGTCGACCTTGGCGCGCAAGCCCGGGTCGGCCGGATCGGGGTAAAATACGTAGACCACGTGCTCGACACCATCGACGGCCAGGCGCTCGAACAAGCGACTCGCCGCGTCCCTCGCAGCCACGAGCAGCTCGCAGCTCGCGCTCACGCTGTCACAAGAGCCGAGCAAGACGTCGGCGCCGCCGCCGGTCATGATCACGACCTTGACAGCGCTCTCCTCGCTCACTGTAGCGTACTGAGCTTCGATGCCCGGCATCGCGAGCGCGAGCGTGTTCTCGATGACGCTCGACTCGTCGCGGTAGCGCTCGCCGGGCGCTAGCGCGCCGCTTTGTCGCGCCCGCTCTTCCAGGAAGCCGGTGATGAGGTGGCTCGCGGCGAAGAAGCTGTCTCCCAAGACGACGACCTCGCTCGCGGCGACGGCCGGGGTAGGGCAGCTGGGGGTGGGCTCGGTGCTGCAATAGCCCGCGGAGCAGCTGTAGCGGGGTGATAGCCAACTGCAGTCTGCGTCGGTGTCGCAGGTGAAGAAATGCGTCTCTCCGCCGGTGGGATCTTCGCGGGTGGTGCCGCAAGCGAACGCGAGAAGCGGACAGCCGACGAGCACGCTGCGCGCTAGGGTGCGTAGCCATTGGGTGGTTCGCTCAGTCTTCATGCTCGCTGCCTTCGTGAATCAAGGATTGGCCGACGTAGATGACGGCGCGCGTGTGGTGGTCGGGCAAGTCGCGCTCGGCGTTGTGCTCGAGCACGCGAGCGCGCAGCTCGCTGAGCGAAGCGCGCATGCGCCCGAGGGTACCTTTGACCTCATCGGCCAGCGGGTGACCCTCCCAGACGTCGATGGTGTAGGTGCTGCCGCCGATTTGATCTTCGAGCGAGGCGGCGCGGTCCTCGCTGAGGCGCGCTAGCACGGTCGTGACGAGCGCCTTGAAATGGTCGAACACGGCCGCTTCCCAGCCGACGGGCGCGCCGAGCGGAATCACCAGCTGGCGAGCCTGATAGCAGGGCTCGGCGGCGTCGTCGGGCGTGGTGCGCTCGATGCGTCCCGCCGCGAGCAAGCGCGCCAGCGCCGTCTCGACCTCCGCCACGTCGGACTGCGCCTTTTGCGCCACTTCGCTCGCGGTGAGCGGGGCCTCCCGGAACATGAGCGCGAGCAGCAGCTCGTCGGCTCCCTCCACGCCTTGCTTGCGCTTCAGCGACGCCAGCTCTTCCTCTGAGGCCGCGCGGTACGACGTGCTCGTCCCCACGCCCGACGAAAACAGTAGCTGCGATTCGCACAAGTCGCGCAGCACGGCTCTGATCTGCGCCTCGTCGTCGCTGGCCAGGTGATTGAGCAGCTCGAGCCGGGTCACGAGCCCGTGCTTGCGCACGTACTCCAGCACCACCTCCCACAGCGAGCGGCCGCGGTCGGTCGCGCTCTCGCTCATGCGCTGGATCTTGCGGCGGTAGGTGCGCAGGCCCAGCCCGAACATGTCGGCGCTCACCTTGCGGCTCACGCCTTGGCGCTCGAGCTCGCGCACCAGATCGATGAACACCTGATCAGCGACCTGCGCCAGCGGCGCGCGGGCGCCGCGGGACGTCGCCAGCTGCGCGATCAAGATCGTGGTCTGGCGCACGATGGCCTGGATCAGCAGCTCGATGGTCATGTGGCGCCGGCGTGCGCTCGATTGTACCTGACGCGCGCCCTCCGGCTACGGAGGACGAAATTGTCCTCCGTGGCTGGGCCGAGCAGCCGCCTCGCGCTGGCGGCCGTCACGGCGTCGACGCCGCGAACCAGGTCACACCCGTCACTTTCGTTCGTACATGGTGAGGCTCACGCCGCCGGCGGCGGAGCCGGGGTCGGAGCTGAGGAACGTGTTGGCGTTGAGGAAGGCGTACGGGCCATCCGCCTTAGCTTCGAACAAGGGAACCATCGCGCCGAAGGCGCCGCAGTTGCGGATCATGATGAGCTCGCCGTCATCGGCCTCGAGGGTGTAGCGAGCGTCGAGCGTGGTCTTCGCGCCGATCAGCTGGTAGTCAGCGCCGCCGGACAGCACCTTCCCCTTGACGCGGCCGCTCACGGTGCCGCCGGTGATGGGGATGATGTTGCGGGTGCCGCGCTTGCTAGCGCCGACCGCGAGCGAGCTGCTGATGCCGACGGTTTCGGTGAAGACGGTTGCCCCCTTTTGCCCGGTCGCGGTGGAGCACTCCCAGGGTTGATGGGGCACGCCTTCGGGATCCTGCAGCTTCAGCTGTGGCCCCTGCTCGTCCGCCATCGCCACGTCGTACACCTCGAGCTTCATCTTACCGGCCGCCTCATCGAGCGCGCGCGTGCCGACGAACTTTCCCGAGTTGAGCCAGGCGAGCGAGCTGCTGCTCGGGGCCTCGAAATCCGGCACGAAGCGCACCAGGGGCGCGCCGCTCGGCGCCAGGCCGCAGCTGCGCATGTAGATCAACGTGCCGTCACTGGCTTTGAGCACGTTCAGCTGCTCGAGCTCGATCGCGCCGCTCGACAAGGTCAGCTCGAGGTCGAGGCCTCGGGGCAGCACCGTAGCTTGAAGCCGCTCGCCCGTGACGGAGCCACCATCGATGTCGAGCACGCGCCGCTTACCATACGGAGTTTTGCCCACGTCGTGCTTGGCGCCGAGCTCGAGTGAGGCCGAAAACACGAGCTTACCGCGCATCGGTGACACCAGGCCTCCGGGCGCACCGCAGGTCCACGAAGGGTCGGGCACGTAGGTCGCGTCGGCCGTAGCACCGCCGCCCGAGCCAGCGCTGCCGCCGCTGCTTTCGCCGCCCGCAGTCGAAGCGCCGCCCGAGCCACCGACACCGCCCGAGCCACCGACGCCGCCCGAGCCACCAGCGCCGCCCGAGCCACCGACGCCGCCCGAGCCGCCGCCCGCCGTGGCGGCGCCACCCGAATCGCTCCCGCTGCCGGCAGTGGAAGGCATGCCCGCCTGGGGCGCCGCACCTCCGCCCGAGGTGCCGGCGGCACCGGGCGCGCTCGCTCCGCCGTGACCGCCCGCCGCCGTGACCGAGTCGCCATCGTCACTGCAGCCGACGAGCAGCGCCGCCGTCGCGAGCAACATCAGCGTCCGCGCATCCATCCATCGGCTCATGTTCGCACGCCAAGCATATGGCGCTCGAAGGCGGCCGGAAGCGGACAACTTTGTCCCCCCGAGTCGCATGTGTTGGCGGGATCGAAATGAGCCACTCGCGACGCGGTTCATTCCGGTGAAGGCAGCACTTTCCGTTATCGAATCAACGCGCGCGGTCGTGAGCGGCGTCGGCGCCCGAGCGCCCACGCCGAGAGCAGCACCGTCACCATGAGCCATGTCGCTCGGAGCCGCGGCACCGCGTGCGTGGAGCAGCGTTCGGGGCTCTTCGCGGCGGGCGCTGGCGGCGCCATCTCGGAAGGGGGCCGTAGCGAGGTGCCGCCTTGGCCTGATGGCTCGTCTAATGGTGCTTCCGATGGCTCTTCCGTCACGCCGTCCGGGGCGACGCATTGCCCGCGCGAGCACACGGCGCCGGCGGAGCAAGCGTCGTTGTCAACGACGCCGTCGCAGTCATCGTCGAAGGTGTTGCAAGTTTCGGTGGTGGGAGGGCCGGGCTCGCAATCCTTGGCATCACAGCTCGAGCTGTAGCGTGCGCACCAGCCGACTCCGCATTGAGGCCGCACGTGCTCGTCCACGTCGCCATCGCAGTCGTCGTCGCGGTTGTTGCAGATCTCGGTCGCGGCCGGCGAAACGTGGGGATCGAGCTCGTCACAGTCTCCCGGCAGCGCCGCGTAGCCGGGGATGTCACCACAGCCGCTCTTCGCGGTGCCGGTCTGAAATTGATAGAAGCCGTCGCCGTCCGGGTCGGGCCACATCGGGACCGGCTGCGCGCCCTCGTCGACTTCACCGTCGCAGTCGTCGTCCTTTTTGTTGCACACCTCCGTCGCGCCGGGGTGCGCCTTCTCGTCGTTCTCGTCGCAGTCTCCATCGACGGCGGCGAACCCAACGGGGGCAGGGGCGTCGGCGCACGAAAGCCGAACGCCGAGCTCCCGCGCGCCGTAGCCGTCGCGATCGAGGTCGACGAAGAAGGTGCGACCAGCGCAGCCGAAGACCCACTGGAAGCTGGCGAAGCCGGTCGCGTCGCCGCTGGAGGCACGGTTGCCGTTACCCGCGACGGCGGCGACGTCGAAGCTCACCGCGCCCGGCGCCGACGGCGCACGCCAGCCAAAGCGGTACGTGACGACGCCGCCTTCGGCCGCCTGAGGCGCGGTATGTGACAGCCCCGCGCCTCGCGCGGAGAGGCCCTCGCCCGTCAGCGCCTGCAGCGCACCGACCTGTCCGCTAGAAATGTAGGCGCCCCCCACGCGAATGCCGGGCGCCCGAATCTCGAGCGCCAGCGTCACCGCGTCGCCGGGCTCGAAGCTGGCCGGCTCGGAAGTGAGCGAGAGGGTGGGGGACTCGAGTGTCCCCCCGCCGTGACAACCCCTGCAGTCGTCGACGGCGATGCCGCGCTCATGCGCGCTCGCGATGGAGGGCTGCAACGCTCCCGCTGCGGCGAGGGCAGCCGCGTGCCAACGCAGCAACCAGAGCCGCAGGCTGCACCCGAAGCGCATCGGCCCGAGCTAGGCGACCAGCTCGGAGAAGATACCCTTGGGGAGCGACTGCTCGCCGAAGTTGTCGGTGGGCACCCCGGCCGCGGTCAGCAGCGTGTTCAGCATCTTGTTCACGCCGGACACGGAGCCGTCGCCGCCTTTGCCGTCTTGCCCGCCACCCGGCATTTGGCCGGTGCCGACGGTTACGAACTGGCCCTTCTTGAAGAAGCCGTTGGCGGTGCCGGCCAGGATCCACGGCACGTTGCTGAAGGAGTGCGCGCCCGTCGCGCACTGATTGCACCAGATCGCAACACCTTGATCGAGCAGCGAGCCGGTCGGCGTTTCATACGCCGTCAGCTTGTCGAGCAGGTGCTTGTAGTGGTTCATCATGATGCGGTCGACCTGATGACAGAGCTCGACCGCGTTGTTCATGGTGCGGTGAGACGCATCGTGGAACTTGAAGGTCTGACCGTTGATCGTGTACTGGTGGTCGTCGATACGATCGCCGATTTTCAGCACGCCGACGCGGGTGTAGCCGGAGGCCACCGCGAAGGCCATCAGGTCCATGTGCAGGCGCGCCGCTTGCTCGCGGGTCGCCTGCTCGTAGGGCTTCGGCTCCAGCTGCTTCATGATCGCCACGTCTTCTTCCGGGATCTTGAGGCTGGTGCCCGCCATGTTCACTTCGATGTCGCGAATGGCGGCGAGGTGCTGGTTGAGCCGCTCGACGTCGCTCTTGCTCAAGTCGGTGCGCCTGAGCAGGTCTTGGATCTGTGGGCGCAGCAGGTCGTTGATGCTCTTGCTGCGTAGCGCGCGCAGCTGCTGCGCGGCCGTCTCATCGGAGGTGGCGGTGCCGCCGTTGCCGACGATGCCGATGATTTGCAGGTACGCTTTGTGGGGCGCGTCGATGTAGACGCGCGGCTGCCGCGGCGTGACGTACGAGACGTAGCCAGGGATGTCGAAGCCCGTGCCACCGGGCGAGAACATGCCGGCGTGGAGCGCGAGCGGATCGCGGCCAGGCGGATTTTTGGCTTTGGCGATGGCGGTGTCGACCGAGATGCCTTCGGCGAGGCAGTTCGTGCTGCCGCCGGTGATCTTGGCCGCCGTGAGGATCTGCGCGTCGGCCGCCGAGTGCGAGCAGCCGGTGGAGCTGTACGGCAGGTTCACGCCTTTGACGATCAGTAGCCGCTCGGCGTAGTCGGCGAGCTCGCCGGTGGCGCGCGTCGGCTTGTCCGCGAGCATGCTCGCCTTCGTGAGCGAGCCGGTCGCGGTCGGCCAAAACTTCTCCTGCTCGGGAGCGCCGCTCAGCGTAACGCCGGCCTGAACCACGCCGTTGTCGCTCACGACGATGAGCACGAACGGGGAGCTCATGGCGGCTTGCGCTTTTGCCGTCTTCGGCATGAACGCTTCCAAGATCGGCAGCCCGAGCATCAGCCCGCCGGCGCCACGCAGCACCATGCGGCGATTCATGTTGAACTGTGAGTCGTGCTTCTTCATGACGCAGCTTCCATCACGGCAGGCGATTGAGGAACGTTTCGCTGGTGGCGATCGTGAGCTCGAGATCGCGTAGGGAGATCATTCCCGCGCGCGAGAGGCGCGCGTAGTAGTCGATGATGGCTTCCTCTTCCGGCGTGACCGCGCGGCCGTGCAGGTAGGTCATCATGTTCCGCACGTAGCAAGCGTGGGTCTGCTTGGCGTCGGCCAGGGCGTGTGAAAGCTCGACGCCGTTGGTGAAGGACTTGGTCTCACCGTCGAGCGTGTAGCTGTCGGCGGCGTTCACGGGCTTGTCGCGGTCGATCGTGCGCCACTTTCCGATGGCGTCGTAGTTTTCGAAGGCGTAGCCGAGCGGGTTCAGCAGCGCGGCGTGGCAGCCCTCGCCGCAGGTGCCCTTGCCGGTCGTCTTCTCGACACGCTCGCGGTTGGTCATGTTCGGCTGAAAATCGATCAGCGGGGTGGCGGCCGGCGAGGGCGGCGGCAGCTCGATGCACAGCAGGCGCGTGGCGATGAACACGCCGCGGTGGATGATGTCAGGATCATTGCCCGTCGCGTACGACGCCAAGAAGCCCGGCGTGGTGAGGATGCCCGAGCGCTGCGTCGGGTCCAGATCGACCTGGGTCAGGGTGTCCTCCGCGAAGGTGCCGTTGACCCCGTAGAGCGGCGCCAGCGCCGACGTCACGAAGCCCACCGGCGTCGTATAAAAATCCTTCACGCCGCGACCCTGAGTGAAGATCCAATCGATGAACTGCAGCACCTCGCGGCGCATGGCGGACGGCGCGGCCGGGGTGAAGTCGGGGAAGATGGTGCGGTCACGGGTGATGCCGTCGTACGTACCGAGCCGGTAAACCTGCAGGTTGAAGTTGTTGAGCCCCGTCAAGCCTCGGTTGCCGTCGAGCAGCCGCTTGGCTTGCGCGAGCACGCTCTCCGGGTCGCGAAGCGTGCCGGCGTCCGCGGCTTGGGCCAGCTCGTCGTCCGGCATCGTGTTGGTCAGCGCGAACGCCAGCTTGGCCGCGACCTCGTGATCACTCAGCGGCACCTTGGTGGCGCCGGGCTGTGCCGTGCTGAGCTCGGTGCGGTAAAGGAAGTGCGGCGACTGCAGCATCGCCTGGATCACCAAATTGGCGCCGGACTTGAATGCGTCACCCGCGGGGTAGAGCGTCGGGCCTTGGTTGAAGAGCCCCAAATGTGCCGTCAGCTCGGCCTCGCTGAGAGGCCGGCGAAACGCGCGGCGGCCGAAGGCGCTGACGAACGCGCGAGCGCGCCCAGCGGCGTCGGCCGGGGCATCGGCGGGCACGAGCGCGGCGAGAGCCCCAGGATCCGCCGTGACTTTGTCGGCCAGCTTCTCGCTAGCTGTGGCCAGCTGTAGGCGAAGCTGCTCCGTAACGAACAGGGCGTCGGCCTCGTTGTCGAAGCGGATCAGGGCGTCGCCGGATACCCCGCTCTCGATTTCGGCGATGTCGTCGAGCTTGAGCAGATCGCGGACAGTGCTGGACCATTGCTGGCGGCTGAGTCGGGCCAAGCGCGAGCTCGTCACGACGACGGGCGGGGGCGGCGTCGTCGGCACGGCCAAGGGATCACCACCGATTCCGGTGGCACCGGCGATGGCTCCTCCGCCCCCCACCGCCGTAGATCCACCGGATGCGCCCGGCTCGTTGCCCGGTTCGCTACCCGGCGCGCTCGTTGAGCAGCCGAGCACGAGCACCGAGAGCGCGCCGAGGGCGCTCATCTTCAGCCGATTGGGAGCAGTCTTGCGCATGTTCTTCAACTTCCGGCGGGTCTAGGTGATTGCTCGCATCCCTAGGGGATTTGTCATTAAAAGATGGTGTTCACGTGCTTTTGCGGCAGCGCTCGGAGGGAAGTTTATAGCCAAATCATAGACTTCTAGCGAAGCAGGAAGCGTGACGGAATGGGCGCGTCGATTCCACTGCTCGGGGTTGTCATGAATCCATCGCGTATCGCGTCGCTTTCGGTCTTGGGCCTGTTGGTGTTCGCAGCTTGCTCAGGGGGCGACGAGGGAGACGACGGGGCTGGCGGTACGGGTCCCGTCGGTACTAGCGGAGCGGCCGGCGCGTCCGCAGGTGGCGGCGCAGGGCCGGTCGCGGGCGCTGCCTCGGGCGGAGGCGGAAGCGCCTCCGGCGGTGTCTCCTCGGGCGGAGGCGGAGCGAGCGGAGGCGACGCGATGACGGCCGGCACGGCAGGTGCGGCGACTGGTGGCGGTGGCGCTGGGGTCGGGGGTGCGGGCGGCACGGGTGGTGTTGGTGGTGCTGGTGGTGCTGGCGGCGGCAGCGCGGGCGCAGCTGGCGGTGGCGGGGGTGGCGGCAACAAGCCCGTCATGCCGAGCGCTGGCTGCACGAAGGGCAGCGCGCAGGTGACGCTGCCAAACTCCTTGGTCAGTGTACCCATGGGCTACAACGGCAGCTCCCCAGTGCCAGTGGTGGTCGCTTTCCACGCCGCGGGTAACGACAACACTTCGATTCAGAACGCCTTCAAGAACAGCGATCTGGCGAAGAAGTACCTGATGGTCTACCCGAACTCGACCTCCGCGACGACCGCGAACAAGACCGGCTGGAACATTCAGGCCGACAAGACGCGCTACACCGAGCTCATGTCCGCGATCTCGAGTCAGGCGTGCGTGGACGAGAATCGAATTTTTGCGACGGGTCACAGCTCGGGTGCCCAGTTCGTGGTGCAGCTGTTGTGCAGCGGCGATGCTAATTTCGACGGGGTCGCGCCGGTCGCGTCGTCGGTCTATTGCCAGAAGTGGAAGAACGGCGCCGTGCCCTCGCTGATCATCCACGGCGTGAAAGACGAAGAGCGCACGAAGTACAACCTGAACGACGGCGACGGCAAGAAGGACCTTCAGCCTTACCTGACCTCGAACTCTTGCCAGATGACGACGACGCCGTTCACGCCCGACGTCAGTAAGTGCGGCAACATCAACGGCGTTGATGGCAAGCCTTTCAGCCCTGGCTGCGTGGAGTTCAGTGGCTGCAGCGCGAAGACCCGCTGGTGCAACCACAACGACCCGAACTACGGCACCACCAATCATGGCATTCCGTGCTTCGGCGTGCGCGCCATCTACGACTTCTTCGAGACGCTCTGACGCGCTGAGCCACGATCGGCGGAGCTCGGGCTCGAGGCGTGCAAGCTGACGCACGAATCGTGATCACGGTGTGCAGCTGCGATGGACTACTCTGAGAGCCGCCTGCGGAACGGCTGCCACTACCTCGCTTCACCGAAAATTTCGGCCGAGGTTCCGGAATGGCAGCACCGCGCCGCCACCTCTGAGCTCTCCTGACCCACGGACGCCCATGCCTGACTCCCTCATTTCGCTTCGACGTGCCTGCTGGATCGCTTGTTGCCTCGTGGCGTGCTCCGGGGAGGACAGACAGTGGACGGACGGGACCGCAGGCAGCTCGCCTGGGGGCGCGTCCTCCACCGCGGGTGCCCCTCATGGCCAAGCGGGAACGCCAGGCGTAGCGGGCGGACAGGGGCTTGCGGGCGGCGGACAAAGCGGGCTCGCGGGCGGCGGTGCTGCGTCGTCGGCGGGTGCGTCCGCGGGCGGAGCTGGCGCAGGTGGCTCCGGCGGGCTCGCTGCCGGTACCGGCGGCACGCACGAAGCGGGAGCTGGTGCGGGCGCAGGCGGAGCAGGCGCAGGCGGAGCAGGCGCGGGAGCCGGTGGCGGTTCTTCCCTGCCACCCCTGCCGCCCGTCACCGATTACAAGGCAGCCGGCCCATTTGCGACAATGGTCGACAAGGGCGTCGGTCCGGGCAACGGCTACACCGTATTTCGTCCCTCGATGCTCGGCAAAGACGGTTTTGTGCACGCGCCGATCATCTTTGGACCGGGTATCGGACAAGACGTGACCGTGCACACGACGATGCTGACGAACTTCGCTTCGCACGGCTTCGTGGTCGTCGGTACCCCGAAGCTGAACGAGGGCCCTGGCGGCGCGGCGAACTTGAAGAGCTTGAGAGATGGCCTCGAGTGGATCCTGCAGCAAAACACGGCCGCAGGTCCTTACCAGGGCAAGCTGGCGGTCGATCGCGTCGTTTCGATGGGTTTTTCCGTCGGCGGTACATCCGCGGTACAGCTCGGCGGCCACGCCGCCGTCGCTACCGTCGTGTCCATTCACGGTCACACCGCCACCGCGGAGCTCCACGGGCCGATGCTGCAAACCACCGGCACTCAGGACACAGTGGGTGTCCCGCTCCAGCAAGCTACCTACGACATGTCGAAGGTGCAGACGTTCCTCGCGACCTTGACCGGGGCCCCGCACGCCTACATCGAGCGGGATGGCGGGGGCAACGAGCGCCCCGCGATCTTGGCGTGGCTGCGCTACTTCATCTACGCCGACGCTGGCGCCAAGAGCTACTTCTACGGAGCCGACTGCAAGCTGTGCCAGGCACCTTGGGAGAATCCGAAGCGCAAGAACTGGCCCGCTGAGTAGAGCGACTCGCTAGAACGTCACCACGAGTCTGCTTTCGGTAGACCGCGAGTCTGCTTTCGCTAGCTAAACGCCGCTCGCTAATCCTGATGTGGGGTCGCGCCGCGCCTTGCGCCCGCTCTGCACACGGGCCACCACAGTCATCGCGTACTCGACACGCATTGTCACTCGACGCGGGCCGCACGCATCGTCACTCGACGCGCATCGTCACTCGACGCGGGTCGCACGCGTCGTCACCCGGGGCGCTTCGAAGTCGAGGGAGGCGCGGCCATGGCCAGCGCCTCCCTCCCGAGCTCACGCCAAGATTTCGGGGATCGTCTTGCTGGTCTTGTCCCAGGAGCCCCAGCTGGTCACGTTCATGCCCAGCACTTGCTGCATGGTGAGCACCAGCTCGGTCACTTTCCGGCCGGGGATGCGGAGGTGGCGATTTCCGGCGATCTTCCCGCCGGCCTTGCCCATCAGCACCATGTGGTAGTTGGTCATGATGTGGTTCTTGGGCTCGGCCACATCGCTCACGCCGTAGATCAACGTGTTGTCGAGCACGCTGCCGGCGCCCATCGGCGTCGCCTTCATCACCTTCACCAGATCAGCGTACTGGCTCATGATGTAGCGCTCCATCGCCCTCGGCTCGGGCCCGTCGCTGCCGTGCGTGTAGGCGTGGTGCGCGCCGCTCAGGTTGAGCGTCGGGTAGGTGCTGTCGCTGCGGGGGCCGGACCAGAGGTGCGAGTAAACGCGCGTCAGGTTGCAGGTCAGCATCGCCACGATCAGGCGATTGATGACCTGGCTCTTGGCCGTCATGTCCGCGAGCGTCATCGGCGGCGCTTCCGGAACCTTACACTGAGTCGTGGAGCCGCCGCCGGTACCGCCGGCCGGGTTGCCGCTGCCACCCGAGCCGTTGTCGACGTTCGGGATGCGCAGCTCGAGGGCACGAATACCCTCCATGTGCGATTCGATGCGTTGAGCGTCCACGGCGCCGACCGTCGCTTGCAGGCGCTTCGCGTCTTCCATCACCGCGTCGAGCACGCTGCGGCGCGTGCGGAACGAGATGTCCGAGGGGACGCCGGTCGAGCCGCCGCCGCTCCCGCCCGAGCCACCGCCTCCGCCACCGGGCGCGGGCGCCGCAAGGTCTTTGAACAGCGCGTCGAAGATGGCCTTCGGGTCGCGCTTGGGCGGCAAGAAGTTGTTGGGACCGCGATGAGCGAGGTTGCTGCCGACGGTGCCCATGGCCACGTCGCCGCTGAAGGGGATCATTCCCGTCTCGAACGACTTGAAGGGCTCGTTCGTGTGCAGCGCGTCCGCGACCGTTTGGTCGATGGTGGGCTGGTACTGAGTCGACGACGTGGTCTCGAACTGCTTGCCGCCCTTGTCGATGTCGGCGATCGTGTTGCAGATATTGCCGTCGCCGCCTGCGAGCACATAGCAGACGCCCCAACCGTGGCCTTTGAACTTGGCGTCGAGCATGTCGAGGCCGGTCACCAAGGTCATCGAGTCCTTGACCTCGGCAAAGTCTTTCAGCGCGGTCGGCAGCTGCCAAGCGTCGCCGCTGCCGCTTCCCGACGGGGTCCATTGATCCGTGTGGATGCCGTTGCCCCAGAACCAGACGCCGAAGGACGTCGGCAGCGCATCACCGGCGGCGAATGCGGTGCCGTTGTTGTTGCACATGGCGTCGAGCACGGGCAGCCACATGGTCACGCCGATGCCACCGAGCGCGCCTCGCAGCGCGAACCGCCGAGAAACCCTGAGCTTTTTTAGCATCTCCATGATTACTTATTCCCCACGGGCACCGCGGGAGCGGAACGGAAAGCGTCGCTAGCAACGAATTCTGCGACCAAGTCGCGCCAAACGTAACCCTTGGCCGCGAGGGTCTCACCGAGGGCATCGATCTGCGCCGCGTCGAGCGATGCGTTTTCGATCCCGTTAGCCGAGCGGTAGAAGTTGTTCATCATGCAGCGCAGCGCAGTCGGGCTCTGGCGGAAGGCGGCGCCCATCTCCGCGGCGCCATCGAACGCGATGCCGTCGAGGGTGCCGGTCGCGTCGATCGGCAGCCCGTGCTCGGTCGCGCGGTATTGCCCGATCGAATCGAAGTGCTCGAGCCCGAAGCCGAGCGGATCGAACAGGGCGTGACAGCCCTTGCAAGAATCGCTGGTGCGGTGCGCATCCAACCGTTGACGCTCCGTCTTGGTCGGATCCGGAGCCAGCGTGGTGATGACGCCATCCGGAGGAGGTGGGGGCGTCACGCACAAGAAGGTGCCCGAAATGAAGACGCCGCGACGGGTGGGGGAGTTGTGGTCGGGCTGGGAGTGGCCAGCCAGCACGCCGGCCTGACCCAGGATGCCGGCGCGACCCGTCTCGGCGCCCAGCGTGATCTGCGCGAAGCCGGACGCCGGGGGGGCGACGCCGTAGATCGGCGCGAGCGTGGCGTCGACGAACGTCTGGTTGCTATCGAAGAAGGAGCGAACGTCTGCTCCCGGCGCGAGCACGATGTTCTTGATGAAGAGCTCCGTCGCCTGACGCATCGACTTCTGCATGGCAGCGTTGAAGCTCGGGAACAGCTCGGGGCTCTTCTCGACGACCTCGACGAGGTCGATCTGCGAGAACTCGTTGAAGAACTCGGCCATGCGCGAGACGGCGCCCGGATCGTTCATCAGGGGCGCAGCCGCCGCCCGGACGCCCTCGGCGGTATCGAGCTGGCCGGCGGCCGCCGCGGCGAGCAGCGCGTCGCTCGGCGTGGCGCCCGTGAGCAGGTACGCGAGGCGGGTGGCCATCGAGGGGCCGTCGTAAACCAGGCGACCGCTCGTCGTGTCGAGGGCGTTCGTCTCGATGCGGTAGAGGAAGTATGGAGATTGGAGGAAGCCAGAGACGACCGTCTCCAGGCCCTTGGCGGCGCTCGACCCCGGGAGTGCCGCTGCGTCTCGTCCTACCTTGACCCACTGCGTCTTCTCGACCTCCGTCAGGTCACGTCGGAAGGCGCGCTTGCCGAAGGTCGTGACGAAGGTCTCCACGCAGGCGTCGCTCAGGTCAGCCTGGGGCTGACACCCCACGAGCTGCTGCCAACGGGCGGCGTTCGAGAACACCTCCGCGGAAGCCTCCCGGCTCGCGGCCTCGTAGAGGGCTACCGACGCAGCGTTGATCGATACCTCGGCGCCGCCGATGGCGGTGAAGCCGGCCTTCGACAAGTCCTCCGGTAGCTCGAGCTGCGCGCTGATGGCACCCACCAGAGCGGTGAGGGTGTTCGTGTACTCGGAGCGCGTCAGCACTCTGAGCTTCGGTCCGCCCTTGGATAGGTCGACGGGACCAGACCCGGCGCCGGCGACTGAGCTGCTCCCGCCTTGATTGGCGCTGCCGCCAGTGGCGTTTTGGGAGCCAGCGGCGCCAGGGCCGTCGGGGCTGTCAACCGTGGTGCCCGTGCACGCGAGCGAGCACAGGCCGAAAAGACCCAAAGCGGCAAATGCCACATACGGTCGGGACTCGCGGGGAACGGTCTTCATCTGTATTGAGCAATGCAGTTGGGTATGCAAAACCGCCACCAAATCGACAGCGCAACCTCGCAACCCAGGGCCGAGCCCTAGTTGTAGCTTTTTTTGTGCTGAATGCCCGCGTGCGCGCGCATTTTCCAACCCGCGTGCGAGTGCCGCTCGAAAGTTCTTGCAATGTTAAAAGTGGCGCTAAATAACCCACGACTTCACGCAGTTGCGCGGTCTGCGATCGTGCTGCTTTTTGCAAAATCCGTTCGTGCCCGCACCCTGCGCCCATGCGGTTTGCCGCGGGGGAGGCCGAGCCTCGAGCGCTACTGAAGCGGCGCACCAGCGTATGCTCGCTCGCATGTCGTCGCAATCGCTTCTGCCCTTGCGCCAGGTGCTGTCGTGGGCGGCGGAGCAGGGCATGTCCGTACGAGGGCAGCTCACGGAAGAGCAGGTGCTGGCCTTGGAGCGCGTCTTCTCCG
Organism: Pseudomonadota bacterium; assembly: GCA_023431345.1. GTDB lineage: Bacteria > Myxococcota_A > Polyangia > Polyangiales > Polyangiaceae > PMG-095. The sequence goes on along the minus strand of JAEYWK010000037.1, from coordinate 31,335 downwards.
GGGCCCAGCCGTGGAGCTTCGAGCACTACCAGCCGCTGCGCGCCTTCGCCCACGCTCTCGCCCGCCTCGATCTGCCGGATCTCCCGGCGCGATTGAGCTTTGGTGACGTGCTGCAGGCGCTCGAGGAGCTGCGAGGGCCGAGCGTCCCCGCCTGGCCCCTCGATGAAACCGTGACCGAGAGCACGTTCGACGAGCTGGGCTACGCTCCGACGTCGGCCGGCATCACGCGCGTGCGTGAAGCGAACACGGCCGCTTGGCGAGAGCACGCCGCGAACAACAAGCGCCTTTTGCTCGCGGGCGCCGAGCGCGCCATGGGGCCGCGCGCCGTCGTGATCGGGGCGGGCAAGCTGTATGACATTCCGCTCCGCAAGCTGGCCGAGCGTTTCGAGCAGCTGCTGCTGGTCGACATCGACGCGGCCGCCATGGCCGAGAGCCTCGAGCAGGTCGGTCTAGAGGCGAGCCTGCGCGCACGGATTTCGCTCGTGCAGGCGGATGTCACCGGCATCAACGACGTGTTCTTGGAGAAGGTGCGTGCCGCCCTCGAGGGGAGGGACGAAGGCGAGGTGTACGCGGCGCTGCTCCGCGTTCTCCACGAGTACCGCGTCGACGAGCCGCCGCGGCTCGTTCCAGAGTCCGCGGCCAGAGCGCTCGACTTCGCTTGCTCGTCGATGGTGCTCTCGCAACTCGCGACGCCCCTCACCCAGTACGCCGTCGAAAAATTCGCGTTGCGCTTCCCTGGAAGCGAGCGTTCGCGGTCGCTCCCATTTCAGGTCGCGCTCGGTCAGTTCACGCATCGAGTGCAGCAAGCTCACGTGCGCTCGCTGCTGACGGCCGCCCCGTGCGTGGCGCTGACGAGTGATACGTCCGATCTGCAGACGGCGCTCGACGCCCGCGGCAACTTGCTCTGCGCGCCCGAGCGCCTCCCCCTGATCGGCGCCGCCAGCTTGGACGCGCTCGTGCCGCGTCAGGCTGCGCGCGTGGTTTTGGCGGCAGAGTGGCAGTGGCAGCACGTCGTGCCCACGCGCAGCAAACCGCGCGGTCGTACGGTGCAGGTCGCGGGCGTCGTCATCGAGCGCGCAGCGGCGCTCACTCCTTGAGCCGAGGCCCTCTGACCGTGCAATCGGGCGCACCCGAGCGCACGACCCCGAAGGCCGCGAAGTTGAATACGTAGCGCGTCGTGCCACTGAACTTGAAGGTGAGGGAGTGCACGCCGCGCAGCGACAGCGGGCCGCAGTCGACGACGATCCAGTTGAACCAGCCGCCGGTGGTGGGCACCGAGCAGGTGGCGACGGGAGTCGTCGCGTCGGCGTCCGTGAACATCGTCAGCGTGCCGCCCGGCGTCGCGGCGTCGTCTGCCGACACGACCACGCGCAGGCGTGTCTCGCCCTCCGGCGTTCCGAGGTCGACGTCGTCGTAGCGTGCGTACGCGCCGTCGCGGATGAACGCGAGCCACGAGCCGCATTGGCCTCCCTGGATCTCCAATGACTCGGCCTGGGTCGGCGTCTTGGTGAGCCACCACTGCTGCTCGGCGGCGGTTCCCGGACACGTGACGACGAGCTCCGCGCAGCCGAGCGACTCATCGCGTGAGGCGCAGCCGCCAGCGACGAACGACAAAAAACCGATGACCGCCCAAGTACGCAACGTCACCTGATTTGCTCCCTAGCCCGCCGCGCGTCAAATGCGGTAGAGCGACGTGGGATGGCGCGTCGGCCGGGAAGAGTCAAGCCAGCTTGCTGGGCGAGCCTGTTGGTCGCCGCTTGGGCATCCGGCGTCGCCGCCCAGCCGTCCGCGCGTCTGGCCCTGACGTGGGACGGGCCCGCGGGGTGCCCTACGGCCGAAAATGTCCAGAGCCGCGTGTACGCTCTGCTCGGGGAGGGCGAGAGCGGCAGCAGCGTCGCCGACGTCACCGCGTCGGGCCGGATCGAGCGCACGGAAGGCGGCTTTCGGCTGCTGCTCACCATGGGCGCCGGACCCGCGCCGAGCGCGCGCGTCATCGAAGCACGCACCTGCGACGAGCTCGCGGGTGCCGCCGCCATCGCGATCGCACTGCTCGCCCGCTCGAGCGTGGCCAGCGAGACAGCCCCGCTGGCGTCGGCTGGCGCGTCCGAGCCCGAGAGCTCGCCGCCTCCCGCGCCGCCATCGATTCCTCCCGAGGAAGAGGGCCGCGCGAAGGCGTCACCGCCTTCCGCCGCGCCGGCCAGGTTGCGCCTCGTGCTGGATGTGCCGGTGGGTGCAGTCGGGTGGGGGTCGCTGCCAGCCACAGGGTTCGGGCTCGGCGCCGCTGTCGGAGCCCGCTGGAAAGCGCTGCGCGCCGCGGTCGGCGGAGAGCTTTGGCTGCCGCAGACCGCGCGCACCTCCGGCTTCGAGACCCGCTTCACGCTGCAGTCAGGCCGCGCCGAGGCTTGCGTCATGCACGATCTGCAGGGCGTCGAGCTCGGGCCGTGCTTGGGCGCTTCCGTCCAGCGCCTGACCAGTGAGGGCATCGCGTCCAGCGTTTTCTCCGCTCGCTCCCGCACGGTTCTCTGGATCTCCGGCCTCGGTGGCCTGTTCGCCTCGGTGGAAACCCCGGGCTTCGCGCATCTGCGCTTTTTTGGAGCCGCTCGCGTCCTCGTGTCGCCGTCCCGGCCGCGCTTCGTGATTGACCAGCTGGGCCCGGTGCACGAGCCTTCACTGGCCGCCCCCCATCTAGATTTGGGCTGCGAGTGGATTTTCTGACAGAAACGGCCAGCTCGTAGCATTGCCAGGTTTTATGGCCACGTCGCCAGCAGAGGCGGCCGGGCGCGCGCCGGATCGTCCAGCCAGCGCTAAGCCCGTCCTCGCCGCTCCGCCTGTTCCTTCGTTCGCGGAGCTGTGCGCGCAGTATTTCGAGTTCGTCTGGAAGTGCGCGCGAGCCTTCGGGGCAAAGTCGGACGAGATCGACGACGTCGTCCAAGACGTGTTCTTGGTGGTTCAGCGTCGACACGCCGACCTAAAAGAGGAGAGGCAGGCGCGCAGCTGGATCTACGGCATCACGCGCCGCGTCGTGAGCTCGCAGCGGCGGCGCCGGCGTGAGCTGGATGGGCAGGCGGCTCCGGACGTCGACTCGCTGCGGTCACCCGAGCGGTCACCGCTCGCGGCCACGGAGCAGAACCTCGAGATACGTCTGCTTTCCGCCATTCTCGACGCGCTGGACGAGCGCAGGCGAGAAGTATTCGTGCTGTCGGAGATCATGGAAATGAATGCTCGTGAGATTGCAGAGACGGTAGGAATTCCAATCAACACCGTCTACTCGCGCCTCCGAGCAGCACGCGACGAATTCGACGCGGCCGCTCGACGTCAACGCTTGTTGCTAGAGCGCAGGAGGACGCCATGAACGGCATGAGTCGTGAGGCGAACGAGCTCGTGAGCGCTGGTCGCCAGGCATTCAGCCCGACCGAAGGCGACAAGGCCCGGCTGATGGCGGCCTTGGCCGGAACCGCCGCGCTCTCCGCGGGAGCCGCGATCGCCGCCGCGGCCAGCGAGCGCACGCTGTTCAGCATTTTCGCGTCTGCGCCTGCCCGCCTGCTGGTCTTCACGCTGCCGCTCGCGGCCGCCGGTGCGTACGGCTGGAGCGTGAGCGGAGAATCGCCCGCGGCGGTGCCATCGGTGCGCCCCGCCATTCGGGTGCCTGCCGCCGTCGCGGCGAAACTCAGCGCGCCGGCGGAGCGAGGGCCAGAAGCGCCGAGCGCCGAGCCTGTCAGCGAGCCGATGGCGCCAGCCGCGCCAAGCCTGCCGACCGCGCCCGAGCGCAGCGGTGCCTCTCCGACCGAGTCGAGTCGGCGCGGCGTCGAGATTCGTCAGGAAGTGGCGCTCCTCTCCAAGGCGCAGTCGGCGCTCTCTCGCGGGCGCCCACAAGAAGCGCTCGAAGCGCTCGCCGAGCACGCGCGGAGCTTTCCGCGAGGAGCGCTGACGGAAGAGCGCTCGGCGACGCGCGCTCGAACGCTGTGCGCGCTCGGTCGCAGGCAAGAGGCAGAGGCGGAGCTGCTGCGCATCGAGCGGCTCAACCCGACCTCGGCGTACCTGGCTCGCGCGCGCGAATCCTGCGGCTCACGTTGATGCGTTGATTGGGTCACGGATCTGATGGTCGAGCGGCATGGCTCGATCATGGAGGTCGTAGGCCGAACGCCGCGCGTGCTGGCTGCCGTGGGATTGCTTGGCTGTTACTCGCTCGCCTGCACGGGGGAAATTCCCGGAACGAGCGGCGCAGAGCCCCCGACGGGCGCTAGTGGTAGTGGCAGTGCTGGCACTGGCGGCGGTGGCGCTGCTGGCGCAGGCCCTGGCGCCGTGGTTTGGGGCGAAGGCGGGCCGGAGCTCAGGGTGCTCACGCGAGTGGAGTACGAGCGCTCGCTCGCGGCGTTGCTGGGAGCCATCCGCGCCCCGCTCGAGCTGCCAGACGATCTGCATATGGCCGGCTTCAGCGCCATCGGCGCCGCGAAAGTGATGCTCAACGCGCACTCGATCGCGCTCTACGAGTCGGCGAGTCGGGCCGCGTCAGAAGAGGTGTTCGCAGACGCGGGGCGCTGGCAGGCGCTCGTCGGATGCCAGCCGCAAGCCAACCTGAGCGACACGTGCGTCGAGACTTTCGTTACGACGTTCGGCAAGCGCGCCTTCCGGCGTGACCTCGACCAGGTCGAGACCAAGCAATGGGTCGAGGTGGGGCGAGCCGCAGCGGCGCTGCCCGCATCGAGCGCCGCCAAGGGCCTCGAGACCATCGTCTCCGGACTCCTTCAATCTCCGTACTTCCTCTACCGCATCGAGACGAACCAGCTCGACGCCGTCCGCGGGCGCTTGGTCTACGACGGCCCCTCGATGGCGACGCGCCTCGCGTACCTGCTCACGGGGGCCACGCCGAGCGACGCGCTGCTCGCCGCGGCCGCCGCCGGCCAGCTCGACACCGCCGAGGGTGTGCGAGCAGCAGCGGCGCCGCTGCTGAACGATCCGAGCGCGCTCGAGCGCATGGCCAGCTTCTTCGGGGAGGTCTCCGAAGCCGAGCTCGTGCTCGTGGCGCCAAAGAGCTCTACCTTGTTCCCGGCTTTCACGCCCGCTCTGCAAGGGTCCATGCTCCGGGCGACGCAGCTCTTCATCAAGAACGTGGTGCTCGCTCCGGGCGCTGACGTGCGCTCGTTCTTCGACAGCGACCAAACCTTCATCGACGCGAACCTGGCGCCGATTTATGGCGCCCCCGCCCCCGCCTCCGATTTCGCGCAGATCACGCTGGCCCCGGAGACAGGCCGGGCCGGCATCTTCGGTCAGGCTGGCGTGCTGGCTGGCCACTCCCAGCCCGACCACAGCTCTCCCACCCGTCGCGGCGTCTTCATCTCGTCCAAGTTCCTGTGCCTGACGCCCCCGCCTCCTCCGGATGGCGTTCCGACCAGCTTACCCGACGATCCAACGAAGACGGCGCGTCAAAAGCTAGACCAGCACCGCACGGCCACGACCTGCCGCGGTTGTCACGCGCTGTTCGATCCGCTCGGCTTCGGGCTCGAGCACTTCGATTCGATCGGCCAGTATCGTGCGACGGAGCACGGCCTCACGATCGACGCGACGGGCACGCTCGATGGCGTGGCGTTCGACGGGGCGGCGCAGATGGGCGGCGCGTTTCGCCAGAGCCCCACCGCCATGCGCTGCCTGATGAACAACTTCTACCGCGCCGCCAACGGTCGCCTCGACGAGTCCGCCGACGCGGCGCAAATCGACGCTCTCGGTGAGTCACTCGCCGCGAAGGGCTACGTCTGGCGCGACTTGGTCGCCGAGTTCGTTGTTAGCGACGCTTTCCGCTCCGCACCCGCGGTGCCCGTAGGGAATGAGTAATCATGGAGATGCTAAAAAAACTCAAAGTTTCTCGGCGTTTTGCGCTCCGGGGCGCGCTCGGCGGCATCGGAGTCAGCCTGTGGCTGCCCGTGCTGGATGCCATGTGCAACAACCACGGCACCGCATTCGCCGCGGGGGGCGCGCTGCCGACGTCCTTCGGCGTTTGGTTCTGGGGCAACGGCATCCACACGGATCAGTGGACCCCGTCGGGAAGTGGTAGCGGCGACGCCTGGCAGCTGCCGACCGCGCTGAAGGAATTTGCCGAGGTCAAAGACTCCATGACCTTGGTGACCGGGCTCGACATGCTCGACGGCGGATTCAAGGGCCACGGCTGGGGCGTCGCCTACGTGCTCGCGGGGGGCGACGGCAACGTTTGCAGCACGATTGCCGAAATCGACAAGGGCGGCAAGCAGTTCGAGACCACTTCGCAGACGCAGTACCAGCCCACCATCGACCAAACGGTCGCGGATGCGCTGCACACGAACGAACCCTTCAAGTCGTTCGAGACGGGCATGATCCCCTTCAAGGGCGACGTGCAAATGGGCACCGTCGGCAGCAACCTCGCTCACCGCGGTCCCAACAACTTCTTGCCACCGAAGCGCGAGCCAAAGGCCATCTTCGATGCGCTGTTCAAGGACCTTTCGTCGACCGCGCCCGGCGGCGGCGGCGGTGGTTCGGGCGGAAGCAGCGGCTCCAGCGGCGTCCCATCCGATATCTCGTTCCGAACGCGCCGCAGCGTGCTCGACGCGGTGATGGCGGACGCAAAGCGGCTACGAGCAGACGTCGGCGTGGCTGATTCGCAGCGCATCGACTCCCACATGGAGGGCATTCGCGCGCTCGAGCTGCGTATCCCCAACGTGAGCGCCGAGGGCGGTGGCAGCGGCGCGGGCGGCAGCAGCGGCGGCACAGCGACCGAGTGCAGAGCTCCCGAGACGCCGCCCGCCACCCTCGACGACATGACGGCCAAGAGCCAGGTCATCAATCGCCTGATTGTGGCGATGCTGAGCTGCAACCTGACGCGCGTCTACTCGCACCTCTGGTCGGGACCGCGCAGCGACAGCACCTACCCGACGCTCAACTTGGACGGCGCGCACCACGCTTACACGCACGGCAGCGACGGGGCCGAGCCGAGAGCGATGGAGCGCTACATCATGAGCCAGTACGCAGATCTGGTGAAAGTGATGAAGGCGACGCCGATGGGCGCCGGCAGCGTGCTCGACAACACGCTCATCTACGGCGTGAGCGACGTGGCCGAGCCCGCCAAGCACCTCATGACCAACTACCACATGGTGCTGATGGGCAAGGCGGGCGGGAAGGTCGCAGGCAATCGCCACCTTCGCTTCCCCGGTCGTAAAGTGACCGAGCTGGTGCTCACGATGCAGCAAGCGCTCGGCATGAACGTGACGAGCTGGGGCTCCTGGGACAAGACCAGCAAGACGATCCCTGAAATCTTGGCGTGAGCCGGGGGCGCGCCGTGACTCCAGCGCCGCTCTAGGCTCTAGGGTAGGGCGAAGCAGTAGAAGCCGCCGTACCCGCCGGAGCAGCCGATGCAGCTGCCATTCCCCGAGCCGCCGAGCGTGCGATCGATGCCGGCGGCGCAGCCGGGCACCTGGTGATCCGACGCCCACTGCGTGCCGCTGGTGGCGCTGCGCGGCCACGAATGACCGATGTAAGGGCGCCCACTGGCGGTCGTGCTCGTCCAGTCGTTGCACGTGTCGTTGGCGCTGGTGGCGCGCAGCTTGCCCGTCGTGTCGGAGCCGGTGAGCGTATCGTGATTGTCGACCTCTTCCGTCTGCAACCCGTTCGGGCCCGTGAAGTGGTTGGGCTGGCCGAATTCGTTCGGAAGATCCTTGACGATCTCGGGATCACCAGCCGGGCGTGCGCCCGCGAACAGCCCCGCCAAGTCGCTCGCGACCAGCCGCCCGAGCGCGTCGTGCCACGGCCCAGCTCCGATGCGATCACGCGCGTGGACGGCGTCGCCGCTCGGCCCCTTCGTCACGCTCAAGAAGGCGCGCCACTGCTTCGCGCCTGCGCCAGGCATGCCGATCTCGGCGACTTGCCGACAGATTTCATCGGCGCCGGAGAGCCCGTCCGCCTTGCCGAAGCGCAGATCTCCACCGAAGCCCTCGGCCTTTCCGGCGAGCTTCTTCATGGACGGGTAGCTCGTGACGAAGAAGCTGAATTTGCTGAGCGCCGGGTTCGCGGCGCCGCCCGCGCCCGCAGCACCCGCCGCGCCACCTGCGCCCGCCGCGCCGCCGCTGGCACCTCCAGCTGCGGACGCGCCGCCATTCTCGTCGCTCCCGCCGGAGCCGGCGCTCGACCCGCCGCTTCCCGAGGCCGACCCGCCGCTTCCCGAGGCGCCGTCTGGAGCTGACCCGGCCGAGGCGTTGCCGCCGCCGGTTGCCGTGCCCGCTCCGCTGACGGGGGCGCTGCCCGCGGCTCCGGCCGCGGCCCCGCTGCTGCCACCGCCGCTCGGCGCTGGCTCCAAGCCAGGTTCTGTCCCGCAAGCCATGCTGGCGAGGCACAAGGCAACTGCCCACGGTGCGCGAAGGAGAGTCTGAGGGGTCACGGTTCTTCTATTCGTCACGAAGGTATGTTGATGAGTACCCTGCGCCCTACGAGGCCATGCGAAATTCGTCCGATGGCGGCCCAACTCGCGTCACGACGCTTCGACTCGACCCAGCCAGCTCGTCGCGGGTCCGTTTGCGTTGCAATGTTGTACGGCCACGGCTGAGCGAGCCGGTCCGTGAGCGGCACGCGGGGGACCACCAGCGATGAGCCTCGGCTTCGTGCTGACTGTTACGGCGGCCTTGCAGCTGTACCTCCTCCGACGCCTGCGCTTCGACTGGCTGACGGTGGCGATCGTCTTGGGAGGGACCGCGCTGTACACGAGCTACGCCTCGTACACGTCGATCGCAGAGCGCAATTACGACGGCCCGTCGCACCTCGAGTACATCCAATCGCTCGCGCTGCAGCGTCGCTTGCCCGATGTGTACGGCTGCGGCCCATGCGGGCACCCGCCCGCCTACTACGCGCTCGGCGCGCTCTGGAGCGCGCTGTGGGCGCCCGCCGCTTGGCTGCCGCCGGAGCTCGCGCTGCAGTGGCTCTCGCTGCTGCTGTTCGGCGCGTTCATCACCTTCGCGCTGCTGGTGTTACGGAGCTCTGGCTTGGGGCCCGCTGGGCTGAGGCTTGGCGCTGCCTTGGTGGTGTTTTGGCCCTCCAGCGTGATCAACTCGGTGCGCGTGCACAACGACGCGCTCGCTTCTCCGCTCATGCTGGGCGCGATTTACTTCATGGCGGAGTGGGACCGGCGCGGACGAGCGCGCCACTTCGCCGTCGCCCTCGGGCTGTGCGCGCTGGCGCTCTTCACCAAGTCGTCCGCTTACCCGGTGGCGGTCATGCTCATGGGTCTCGCCCTCGTCCGCGCTCTCTCGAAGCCACGCCGACGACGAGGACTCGAGCTGCTGGCGATCTCAATCGTGGTGCTGACGGCCGCCGCGACGACGGCGGTGGCGTTTCGCGAGTCGCGCGCTCCCACCACGCTTTGCCAGAAGGTGCTGGGGCTGGCGTGTGATGGGCGCTACGTTCCCCCCGTCCCAGATTCGCTGAGTCGCTTCATCGACTTCGACGTCGCCGCGTTCTTTCGCTCGTTGTCCGCGGACGGCGAGCTCCCCGAGCGTGATCTGTTCTTGAACCGCGTCGCCAAGTCGAGCTTGCTGGGCGTGATGCCGCTCGGCGACGAGCTGAGCGGCGCCTGGCACCACGGCTTCGCAAAGCTGATGGGGGCGCAGCTGCTGTTGATGCTCGCGGTCTGCGCGGCAGGGCTACCCTTCATACGTCGCAGCGCCGCCAAAGGCGCGCGGGTCTACCTCGGCGCCCCCTTCGTCTTGCTCGCCTTCTTGGTGGCCTTCCGGGTCCGCGCGCCCAACGAGTTTCACGAGGATTTTCGGCACATCTTCGCGGCGTTGGTGCCCTTTTGTGTGGCGTACGTGAGCGTCGTCGAGCGCGCGTTCCGCCGCTCTCGCTGGCTCGGCCTTGGCGGCGTGGCGATCGGGCTAGGGATGGCGGCGTCGTCGGTCGCGTTCTTCGCGCCGTTAGCGAGAGTCGCCAGCGCCTCCATCACGGCGACGTGGCTTGCCTCGGCGCCGGCTGGCCACGAGCGCTAACGCGAGCGCGCTCGCGCAGATCGCCAAGCGGCTCGAGGGCGCGGCTGATGCCGCGGCGCACCCGCCGCGCGCGGCCGGCGGCGCGGGCTCCGGCTCCGACGAAGGCGTGAGCGTGAGCAGCGAGACGCCGAAGCGCGGCAGGTCGAAGGACAGCTTCACCAGGCCCTGCTGGACCCGAACGCTGCGCGCGGGCTCTAGCTCCAGCGCGCCCATAGCGGTCAAAAGCTCGCTGCGCTGCGATTCAGTGGGCTCCGCGGGGCTGCCCTGACGCTGCCAAGTCGTAAAGGCGTTACCATGGGTGTCATCGACGCGTTGATGACGGACCCGCGCGTAGCTGCCGAGCCACTCGGGCACCTGCACCGAGAGCGTGACCGACGCCGAATCCGCAGGCACCAAGTCGTCGTGGTAGTGCCAGACCAAGATTTGGAGCTGGCTGCCGTCGGTAGTCGCGAGCGCGTCGACGTCAGGTCGCTGTCGGAAGCCTTGGGTCTCGACCTCTTCGTCCGAGAGCGCGCCGCCGCTCTCCACCGGTAGGCGACGTCCGCGGAGCGCGCCCAGCAGCTTGAACGCGTTCAGCACCGGCAAGTGAACGCCGTTGGTCGCCAGCGCGCGGTAGCCCGCGAAGTAAGGCGTGCCGGGGAAGGTGAAGGCCCAAGTCAGCACGCCGCGCAGGTCGATTTCCATCGCGGCGGCGAGGTCCAGCGAGCGCTTCATCATCGCCACCTCGTATGCGCCGTAGGCGGGCGAATTTCGATAGTCGAGGTAGCGCAGCGTGGTCGAAGGGCAAGCTGCGCAGCCGTCGGGATCGGCTTCACTGATGATGACGGGGGCGCTGGCGAACGCGGACTCGGCCACCGCTTCGAAGCCGGTGCGGTGAAGCTGCAGTTGGCGTCCGAGGTCGAGCTGTACGTGCTCGTCGACCCGCGCCACGCCGCCCTTGGCGTGAAAGCTCACGAAATCGAGGCGCGTCCCGCGGTCGCCCGTCGCCGCGTTCTCGCCGCTGGCGCAATGCTCCAGGAAGTCAGCCAAAAACAGCTCGTGCGGCAGCGCCGCCGAGGGGCCGCCCAGGGCTGCGTCTGGCAGCACCGCGTGCAGGGCTGCCTCCGTGTGGTCGAAGAGCTCGCGGTACTCGGCGGCCGTTCCGCGCCAGTAGCCGATGTCGGGCTCGTTCCAAAGCTCCCACAGCCAGTCGAGCTCTGCGCCGTCCGGCGCGTATCGGTCGCGCGCGTGCTCGGCCCAGACGCGGACCAGCTCGCGCCACTTCGCGTAGTCGGTCGGCGGGTAGAACGAGCCACTATCCAGCGTGTACGTGCTCGAGGTCTCGTAGGGGTCGGGGCGAGTCGAGAGCGCGCGCGGCATGAAGCCGAGCTCGAACAGCGGGCTCACGCCAGCTTCGACCTTGGCATCCATGATCTCGTCGATGCGAGAGAAGTCGTAAATCGGCGCTCCCGAAGCGTCCTCCGTGTACAGGTTCGTCGAGCCCCACTTGAACGCGCTCGTGCGATCCCCGGAGTTGAAGAGGAAATGGGTGCGCACCCGCACCTTCGCGTCGTTGGCGAGCGCCAGCGTTCGCAGCAGGTCGCGCCCCTCGGCGGTGGTGGTGGCGTTGACCTCGTCGTAGCCGAAATAAGCCCAAATGGGCTGAAACGGAGCTCCCTCGACGGCGCCGTTCACGTCGATGCCGACGACCACGGGCTCGGCCCGCGTGGGCGCGCCCAGCAGCGAGGTGGCGGCCACGAGCGCTAGTAGCGGGAGCCCGCGCCGCCGCATTGGCTACCCGAGCGCGTCGATAGCGGCGCGCTCGACCGCGAGCCCGCGCCCGTGCCGCGCGAAGAACTCGGCGAAGCCGCGAACGTCTTGCGGCGTCGGCGCGACGGCGGCGCCGCTCGTGCCCGCGAGGCGCGCGTCGAGGTAGTCGGGGAGGGCGGGCCGACCGTCACCTTCGAGCGCGTAGGCGGCCAACAGCGCCATGCCCCACGCCCCGCCCTCGGCGGCGGTGCTCGGCACGCTGACGGGTACGCCGAGAGCGGCCGCCATCATGCGTTGCCCGACGTCGGCCACCTTGAAGAATCCGCCGTGACCGCGCAGCTCGTCGATGACCACGCCCTCGCGCTCGGTGAGGATGTTCATCCCCGTGCGCACCGCGCACAGCGAGGAGAAGCACAGCGCGCGCACGAAGTTCGGCAGGGTCAGCTTGGCGTCCGGGCCGCGCGCCAGCAGCGGGCGGCCTTCGCTGAAGCCCGTCACGTGCTCGCCCGAGACGTAGTTGATGGCGAGCAAGCCGCCCGCGTCGGCGTCGCCAGCGAGCGCGAGCGGCAGCAGCTTCTCGTAGAGGGCGGAGGCCGAAGCGGGAGCGCCCAGGGCGTCCGCCACCTGACCGAACAGCGCGATCCAGGCGTCGAGGTCGGAAGAGCCGTTGTTGGCGTGGGCCATGGCGACGGGCTTGCCGTCGGGGGTCGCCACGACGTCGAGCTCTTCGTGGACCGTGGACAGCGGCCGCTCCAGCACCACCATCGCGAACACCGAGGTGCCCGCCGACACGTTACCCGAGCGCGGCCTCACCGCGTTGGTCGCGACCATGCCCGTGCCCGCGTCGCCTTCGGGCGGACACACCTGACTCCCCGCCTCGAGGCGACCGCTCGGGTCCAAGAGCCGCGCGCCGGCGAGAGTCAGCCGGCCCGCAGCGGCGCCTGCCGGCAGTACTCGTGGCAAGACGTCTCCGAGGCGAAGGCTGACCCCGCGCTCCGCAAGGCGCTGATCGAAGCGGGCCATGCGCGCGCGATCCCAGTCGCTCTTGCTGGCGTCGACGGGGAACATTCCCGACGCCTCGCCGATGCCCATCACTTTCGAGCCGGTCAGCTTGAAGTGCACGTAGCCTGCGAGCGTCGTCAGGTGCGCGATGCTCGCCACGTGCGGCTGTGACTCCAAGATCGCCTGATAGAGGTGGGCGATGCTCCAGCGCTGAGGTACTGCGAAATCGAGCAGCGGCGTGAGCTCGGCGCATGCCTGGCCGGTGATGTTGTTGCGCCAGGTGCGAAACGGCACGAGCGGCTCGCCCGCGGCGTCGAGCGGCAGGTAACCGTGCATCATGCCGCTGACGCCGAGCCCTGCGATGGCGCTCAGCGTGACGCCGAAGCGCTCCGTCACGTCCGCCGCCAGGTTCGCGTAGCAGCCGGCGATGCCGGCGAAGACGTCGTGGATCGCGTACGTCCAGATGCCGCTCTCGAGCTGATTCTCCCAGGTGTGAGAGCCGCTCGCCAAGCGCTCTCCGCTCGGCGCGATCAGCGCGGCTTTGATGCGCGTCGAGCCGAGCTCGATGCCCAGCACGCCGCGCCCGCTCGCGATCAACTCTCCCGCGCTCTCAAGATCCCGTTTCAACACGACCTCCTCTTCGGCGCTCGCGCTGCCGCCGGCTACTTCTGCCCGTAGTATGCGCTCGCCCCGTGCTTGCGCTCGTAGTGCTTGCGGATCAAGCTCTCCGGCAGGCGCTCGGCCGCGCGATCGAGCGTCTGCGTCACGAAGGCCATGCGCGAAAGCTCCTCGAGCACGGCCGCGTGATAAACGGCCTGCTCCGGCGTCTTGCCCCACGCAAAGGGCGCGTGGCCGGCGACCAGCACCATCGGCGTCTTCAACGGGTCACGCCCCTTGAAGCACTCGAGGATTTGCCGGCCCGTCTCGATCTCGTAGTCATTCTCGACGGCGGCGTCCGTCATCACCGCCGTGCATGGCACGTCCTCCGCCAGGTGATCGGCGTGGGTGGTGCCGTAGATGGGGATGGGCTTACGAGCCTGCGCCCAGCCCGTCGCGTAGCTGGAGTGCGTGTGCACGATTCCGCCAACGCCCTTCCAGCTCCGGTAGAGCACGAGGTGCGTCGGCGTGTCCGATGAAGGCCGCAGCTTTCCCTCGACGATGCGGCCCTCCAGATCGAGCACGACGATGTCGTCGACCGCCAGCACGTCGTAAGCGACGCCGCTCGGCTTGATGGCGAAGACGCCGCGCTCGGCGTCGAGCGCCGAGACGTTGCCGAACGTGTAAATGGCCAGCCCGCGCTTGGGGATCTCCTGATTCGCGGCCCAAACTCGCTCTTTGAGCTCTCGATAGGCTGAGGACATGCGGACCTTCCGAGTAGGCTAGTGCTGACCGAGCTTGAAGGCGATGTCGTTCCAGCGCAGCTCGCGCTTGAGCGTGCGCAGGTCGAGGCGTTCGTCGATGCGGACGACCTCCACCCCCACCATCTCGCCGAACTTCTCCCACTCATCGGCGGTGACGGCCTGGCAGAAGGCAGCGTGGTGCGCGCCGCCGGCCTCGATCCAGGCGCGCGCGCCGCGCTTGAAGTCGGGTCGCGGAACCCAGACCGCGCGGGCCGTCGGCAGGCGCGGCATGGCGTGCTCCGGGGTAACGACGTCGAGCTCGGCGATGATCATGCGCATGCGCCCGCCCATGTCGACGAGGGTGGTGTTCACGGCGGGCCCTGGGCTCGCGTCGAACACCAGCCGCGCCAGGTCGGCGCGGCCGCCGATGTCGAGCTGATGGATCTCGAGCGCGGGCTTGCTGCGAGCGATCGACGGGCACACTTCGATCATGTGCGCGCCGAGCACGCGCTCTTGGCCCGCGACGAGGTGGTACGTGTAGTCCTCCATGAACGACACGCCGCCCGGGCGCTCGCCCGTCATCACCTTGCCGAGGCGGACGAGAGCGGAGGTCTTCCAGTCGCCCTCCGCGCCGAAGCCATAGCCTTGGGCCATCAGCCGCTGGCAAGCGAGCCCGGGCAGCTGCTTCAAACCGTGCAGATCTTCGAACGTGGTCGTGAAAGCGTGGAAGCCGCCCGCCTCCAAGAAGCTCCGCATTCCGAGCTCTTGCCGCGCCTCGTAGCGCAGCTTCTCGCGGTGCTCGCCGCCGGCGCGCAGCGACGGCACGAGCGCGTAGCTGTCGTCGTACTCTTGCAGCAGCTGATTGATGTCGGAGTCCGAAACTTCGGCGATGACCTTGGCCAGGTCGCCCACCCCGTAGCCGTTGATCGACCAGCCCAGCTTGATCTGCGCCTCGACGCGGTCACCGCCCGTCACCGCTACCTCGCGCATGTTCATGCCGCCGAAGCGCGCGATCTTCAGGTGACGCGACTCGTGCAGGGCCAGCGCGGAGCGACCCCAGGACGCGAGCTCGGCCACGACGCTCGCGTCTTGCCAGTGGCCGACGACGATCGTGCGATCCATCCGCAAGCGCGCGCCGATGAACCCGTACTCCCGGTCGCCGTGGGCAGACTGGTTCAGGTTCATGAAGTCCATGTCGATCTCGCCCCACGGCAGCTCGCGGTTGAACTGGGTGTGCAAGTGCGCGAGAGGCTTTTGCAGGCGCGTGAGACCCGCGATCCACATCTTCGCGGGGGAGAACGTGTGCATCCACGTGATGACGCCGACGCACTCGGGCGCGCTGCTGGCGGCGAGGCACACGTCCCGGATCGCGTCCGGATCGGTGAGCACGGGCTTGTAGACCACGCGCGCCGGTAGCTGCCCTGCCTCTTGCAGGCTCGCGGCGATGCGCTGCGCGTTCTCCGCGACGCGCGCGAGCGTCTCTTGCCCGTACAGGTGTTGGCTGCCGGTGAGGAACCAGATTTCACGCTCTTGATGCTGGGCGAGTGGCTTCATTGAAATGGGCTCGCGGGGGGCGAAATGGCCGTTATTCTTCGTATTGTGAACGTTAACATTGGCTCTGTCAAGGCGTTGTAGTATCGGCTGCGCGTGTCTGAATTCGAGAAGCGGGTTCCGGTCATGGCAGACGTGGCGCGGCTCGCTGGCGTATCACACCAAACCGTTTCTCGAGTGCTCCACGACAACCCGAACGTGAGCGGCGTCACGCGCGAGCGAGTGCTCGCCGCCATCAAACAGCTCAACTACCGGCCGAACTCGATGGCGCGCGCGCTCGTGACGGGGCGCACCAAGACGCTCGGCGTCATCGGCTCTGACACCACCTTTTTCGGCCCTGCCTCGACGCTGTTCGGCATCGAGCGAGCGGCGCACGACGCGGGCTATGCGGTCGTCGTCTCGAGCTTGCGCTCGGTCAATCGCGGGCTGGTGCTCGAGGCGGTGCAGCGGCTGCGCGATCAGGGCGTGGACGGAGTGGCCGTGATCGCGCCCCTTCGTGCCGGGGTGGACGCGCTGCGACACTTGAAGTCCGACATCCCGGTCGTGGCGCTCGAAGCCGGGCAGAACCCCTCGATTCCGGTCGCGAGCGTCGACCAGCGCGCGGGAGCCGCCGCCGCCACTCGGCACCTGCTGAGCCTAGGGCACAAAACAGTATGGCACCTGGCGGGGCCCGCGGACTGGCAAGAGGCTGACGAGCGCATTTGGGGCTGGCGCTCAGCGCTCGAGGCCGCGGGCCGCGTGGTGCCGCCGCCGCTGCGTGGCGATTGGACGCCGCGTTCTGGCTACGAAGCCGGCGAGGCGCTGCTGAAGACGCCGGGACTGACGGCGTTGTTCGTGGGCAATGACCAGATGGCGCTCGGCGTGCTGCGTCGCTTTCACGAAGCAGGGCGGGAAGTGCCGCGCGACGTCAGCCTCGTTGGCTTCGACGACATCCCGGAAGCCGCGTATTTCACGCCGCCGCTCACGACGGTGCGCCAAGACTTCGCCGAGCTCGGCAAGCGCTGCCTCGAGCTCTTGCTCGCGCGGCTCGAAGGGGCCGAGCACCTCGCGCGGGTGCTCGTGTCTCCGGAGCTCGTCGTGCGCGAATCGACGGCCGCCGCGCGCTGAACGGCGACGGCCGTCGCTGCTTCAGAAGCTGATGTCGGCCTGGAGCTTGACGACGTCCATATCGGGCTTGGAGCCGACGTAGGGACCGCCCTGCAGAATGTCGCTCCCCGCAACGAGCGGCGTACCCCAAGGCCTGCGCCCGGACAGCACCATCTTCTCACCGTAGCGATAGCGCGAGTACTGCAGGTAGATGCGCTCGCCCGACGCGAAGTGCGAATAGAAGGAGACGCGGCCCGTGATCGCGGCGAAGACGTAGCCCCCGTTATCCATGTCCAAGTTCACGCTGTCGAAGCGCGCCATCAGGCCCACCCAGTTCAGCGGGTTGTACTCGACGTCCGCGCCCCACTTGAAGTGGGTGATGCGATCTTGGCTGATGGTCGTGGTGGCCGGCAGATCCAGATGCGAATCCACCATCAAGCCGAAGGCGCTCGCTTTCACGCGCGGCACCTCGGCTTCCGGCTGCCCGAGCACGTTTGCCAGTGTATTTTCGTAGATGAAGCCCAGATTGACGAGCTTACCGGTGCCGGTGCTGTTCGCGGGGCTGCCGCTCCAGCCCAGGTAGTTGCTGGCGATGCCCTCGGGGCTCAAGCTGTGCGCGACCTCCACGCCTGCTTGCGCCAGGGCCCAGCCGTTCTTCACCATCACGAGTGACGGCGAGAGCCACAGGCTGCCGGCGTGGGGCAAAGACACCTTGGCTTCGGCGCCGACCGTCATCAGCTTGGCCTCGCGAGCGCTGGTGAAGGAGCGGCCTGCCGAGCTCTGCAGCAGCAGGTTCGGGTCGCGCGTCCACTGCAGGTTGTGGTGGAGCCCGATCTCGAAGATCTTGTCGTAGCTCAGCTGCAAATGGGCATAGTGGAGCAGGTCGAGCCCGACCTGGGCCTGGTACGGTGGCGGCGCGAGGATGTTGTAGCTGCCGTCTCTGCCCGTGCCCAAGCCGTGCACGACGGAGGCTTTGACCTGTTCACTGATCGGGATGGTGAGCTTGAGCTGCTCGCCCATCTGCCGAAACTGGCCGAGCGTGAAGGTGTCGTACTTGTCGTGCCGTCCGAAGTTGGGCCACCAAGCGCCGGCCGACAGCGCGATGTTCGGCTTGACGCCGCCAACCTCGAAATCAGTATTGATCGTGAGGTAGGCGATGCCGGGGAGCCAGGCCGCGTCGGGGTTGCGGAAGCTGCTGCCGGAAAACCAGTAGCCCATCCAGCCCACGGTGGCCTCCGCGTGCTTGGACTTGGCGGTCACGAACAGCTCGACCCAGTCCTGCTCTTGCAGGCGCGTGTAGGCGAAGCTGTAGTAGTTGGCGTCGACGGTGCGGTTCGGACCGTACGAGATCTGCAGCTGCTTTTCGCCCGTCAGGTTGTCGGGCCCGGGACGGGGGCTGAAGCCCATCGCGACGGGGGCGCGGAAGTAACCCTTGAAGCCCAGCTCCCAGCGAGACTTGGCGGGCGGCTCTTCGGCGGGGGCGTCCGTAGGCGCCTGCAGCTGCACCGACGCTGACGCCGACGCAGAATCACCTTGGTCGGAGTTTGCGGTGGGGGGGGGGCTCGCTTCAGCCGAGGCCCCGGGCGCTGCGGTCTCGTCCGACTTGACGGTGGCCTCGGCTTCGAGCCCGGCGTCGCCCGGCTCGCTCTGGGCGAGCGCCGGCGATGTGGCGAGGCTCAAGACGACGGCGAGGGGGGACCAGGAGCGTGTGAGTCCGCGCATTTCGAAGCCGGTCACTTACCATACCCCGCTTCAGCGATGGCCGCGTGCAGCTCGGTGACGACCTCGGCGGTCGCGGCCTTGAGCGCGATCGCCCCTTCGTAAAAGCGCCCACCACCGGAGTTGCTGTTGTCGCCGCCGATACCGAGGATGACCGAGCCCTGCTTCTTCATCGGCACGTAGCCCGGCTTTTCGGGACGAATACCGTCGTACATTTGCTTGATGGTGGGGACGGTAGCGTCGCCGCCGTAAATCGCGAAGCGACCTTTGCCCCCGTTCTTGTCCGCCGTATCGCCGACGATCACCGCGTTGATGAAGTCGTACTGGAGGGGAGTGTTCGTGGAGATGTTGGTGTCGGAGTTGTTTTCCCAGCCGGGATAGATGCCGTTCTCCATGTCGACCATCGCCCACGGGCCTGCGCCGGTGCCGGAGCCCCAGATCACGCCCATGCCCACGTACGCCGTCTCCATGGTTCCGTTGCCGTCATTGTTGGCGGTGACCTCGGCGTTGCCGTAGTCGAAGCAGCAGCCGTCGATGAGATCGTGCTGACTGCTGAGCATGTAGATGGTTTGAGGATCGTCGCCGACCGCCAGCCCCGAGGGGAACGGCTGCGGGTATTTGCACTCGTTGCAAGCGGCGCGATAGCCCTGGCCGGGCCTGAACAGGATGCCGTAGACCGAGCGCCCGTTGATCTTCACCGGCAGGGTGCCCGCCTTCGCGGGGTTCCCGGGCGTCTTCTTGGCGCTGCCGGGCGGTGCGGGCGTGACGTGATTGCCGCGCCCCGATTGGTCGTAGATGATGCTGATGGTGCAGCCACCCGAGCAGAAAGCGTCTTGAGCGGCCGCGTCTGCGTAGCCGTCGACGTTGCCGATATCGAGAGTGCCGGCGCCGCTGTCGACCTGAAACAAGGGGCCGTCATAGCCCTTGACGATGACGCGAACGGTGCTGTGCGCGGAGACGCACTCATTGCCCGCGTTGCCGAGGACCTCGCACGGCAGCGGCGCGTTATTGGGAGGGAATACCGAACCGCCTCCGGTCCCCGTTCCTGAGCTGCTGCCGCCCGTGGTGCCGCTACCTCCGGTGGCGGTGCCGCTTCCCCCCGTCGCGCCCCCAGGGTTACGACCGGCGAGGGGATAGTCGCCGCAAGCGGTGGTGGCCACGGCCGCCAGCGACAAAGCGCTGGCGACGCCGACGAAAGAGACGCGGACTTTTGTGATCATGAGTGGGCCGCACGAAGGCTGGAGCGCATCTCGCGGCAAACCGCTCGCGGGATGTGCCGATGTTAACGCAAACAATTTTGGAGAACAAGGGCGCTCGTGCCGATTTGACTCACGGGCTGGGGCGTTGTTCTCACGACAGTAGTGACGGCGAATATCGAAGTTGGATCAACTGTCGAAGAGGCGCCAGCAGCGGGCGAACGTGTGGGTCGAAATAGCGCAGTTGCAGCCGGTAATCGCGAATTTTCGCGCGAGCCCGTCCTTGCGGGTGCCAAGCGCTCGCGCCGCCAGCGCGGGCCGAGCCGCGGCCACACGCACGGCCATTGAAGAGCAGTGGCCATAGCTAGCTAAATCCGTCACGCTTGACAGAATTAATGTTAGCGTTCACAATCTCAGCCACCTAGCCCGTACGTGTTGTGGAGGATCCAACATGAAATTTACTCGTCCCGCGCTGGCCTTGGCCGCGTCTGTCTTGGCGTCTGCGGCCTGTAGCTCAACTGATCCAGAGTTGCCCGGCGGTACCGCTGGCACCCCGGGAACTGCCGGCACCCCCGGCGGCGGTGCGCCCGCGGCGGGAGCCCCGGCCGGTGGCTCCGCGCCGGTCGCAGGAGCGGCAGGCAGCGTCGCGACCGGCGGCGCAGGTTCCTCGGCGGGCGGTAACGCCGCGGCTGGCACTGCCACTGGCGGCGCGGCCACTGCGGGCGGCGGCTCGGGCGGCACGGGCGGCAGCGCTGGTGCGGCGGGCGGCAGCGTCGGCGGCTCCGGTGGGTCGGGCGGCTCCGGCGGCGGCTCCGGCGGTGTCAGCAGCAACACCGAGGGGCCCTGCGACATTTATCAGAAGGGCGGCAACGCTTGCGTCGCAGCCTACAGCACCATTCGTCGTTTGCTCAGCACGTACACGGGGCCGCTTTATCAGGTGCGCACCGGCAGCAACGCGATGAACACCGGCAGCGGCGGCATGACGGTCGATATCCCGCAGAACGCCGCGGGCTTCGCCGACATCAGCAAGCAGACCGCGGCGTGCGCCAACACCTACTGCACCGTCTCCAAGCTCTACGACCAGTCGGGCAAGGGCAATGACATCACGGTGGCCAAGGCCGGCCTCACCAACGGCGGTCAGTACGCCGGGATGGACGACTTCGAGACGACCATCGGGCGCTCGGACACCAAAGACAAGATCAAGGTCGGTGGGCACGACGTGTACACGCTCTACATGGAGGCGCGCCAGGGCTACCGTCAAACGAAGGTCGGCAACGGCATGGCCATCGGCGACGATCCGCAAGGCATCTACATGCTGGCGGACGGCACGCGCACCGGCACCGCCTGCTGCTGGGACTTCGGCAACGTCACGACGAATCCGAAGAGCTACGCCGAGATGAACACCTTGTTCTTCGGCGTCGCGTTCTGGGGCCGAGGCGAGGGCAACGGCCCCTGGTTCGGTGCTGACTTCGAGGCTGGCGTGTGGATGGGTGGCTCCAAGCCGGGCGAGCCGGGCTGGGGTGGCTTGAACGACGCGAAGAACGCGCCGCCCAACCCGAAGAATCCGTCGCTGAAGGTCAAGTACGCGCTCGGTTTCCAGAAGACGCAGCCCGGCCCGGAGCGCTATGCGCTGCGCATGGCGGACGCGGCGACGGCCACGGCGCTCACCACGGCGTACGCTGGCGCCTATCCGCAGGGCAAGCACCTCGACGCCAAGGGTGCGGTCGTGCTCGGCGTCGGCGGCGACAATAGCAACAACGCCTGGTCCACCTTCTATGAAGGCGCCATCGTTCAGGGCTATCCGCCGGACGCGAGCGAAGACGCGATCCTTCAGAACATCAAGGCGCTGCGCTACGGTCAGTAAAGCGCTAGGCTCGCGCCGTGAAGTCACCCGCCGTTCAGGAGAAGAACCCGTGAGTCATGATACCTTGCGTCTAGCCATCGTCGCCTCCGCGCTCGCCTCGGGCGTGCTGCTCGTCGGCTGTGGTGATTTCTCGGCTGACCCCGTGGGCCAGGCCGGCGGCGCAGGAACGCCGGCGGCTGGCTCCCCGGGTGCGTCCGGCTCCGGCGGCTCGAGCATGGGCGGCGACGGCAGCGGCGGCGCGGCGGCGGGTACGGGCGGCGCGGCGGCGGGTACGAGCGGAGGGGGCGCCGGTCCCCGCCCCGATCCGCCCAAGGCCATGTGCACGGACGTCACCGCTTGCGGTGGTGACGTCGCGGGCGTTTGGTTCGCGTCCAGCTCCTGCCTCCCGATCTCGGGCAAGGCCGACATAGGTAACTTCGGGCTGGGCTGCAAGGAGGTGGACGCCGAGGGCAAGCTCGAGGTCACGGGCAACTGGACGCTCGACGCCGACGGCTCGATCTCCGACAACACCACCACCACCGGCACGGTCAAGATGGAGCTGGAGCCGGCCTGCATGGACATCTCCGGCACCGTGACTCAGTGCAATCGCGTGCCGGCTCAGCTGGATTCGCTCGGTTTGAAAGAGCCCGAGTGCGTCGACTCGACCATCATGCCTGGCGGCTGCACCTGCACCGGCAAGATCGAGCAGATGGGCAGCATGGCGCACGTCGTCTTCGACACGCTGAAGACGGGCAAGTACGAGCTTGCGGCCAACAAGCTGACTACCAAGGGCATCGACAGCGTCGAGTACGACTACTGCGTCCAGGGCGACGTCATGATCGTCACGCCCAAGGTGCCGAAAGACATCGGCCAGCTCAACGGCACGGTCGTATTTCAGAAGCAGCAGTGAGCACGCGGCCGCTCGCCGCCGGATCAGCGATAGCTGATCCTACGGCGCGGCGCTGGCGGCGGTGAACGTGCGCGGGGCGAGGAGCAGGCTCCACAGCTCCTCGCGCGCGCGGCTCGCTTCGCAGCGGGTGACGTGCCAGAGCGGCCCGCTCGCGTCGTCGACGAGCAGGGTCGCGTCTTCCTCGTCCAGGCGCACCTTCGTCACCGAAGAAGCGAACCAGGGTAAGGCGACGGCGAGCACGCTGAGCTGGTCGCACGCGACGAGGCGATCGAGCAGGCTGCTCCGCTTGTTCGCCAGCCAGGCGCCAAAGGCGTTGTCCGGTAGCTCCGAGACTCGCTCGTCGGGTATGTCGAGCAGCTGATCGTAGTAGCCGTTCACTTGCACGTACCGCAGTCGGCTCATGACGATCTCCGTCGCCCAGGGGTCGCGCGCGCCGTTCGGGTCCGCGGTGCTGGCGCCCGTCGTCGTCGATTGGCCGAGGGAGGCGACGACCACGACGCGCTCGGCGAGCGCGGGGTCGAGCAGGTAGGCGTCCGCCACGTCGGTGAGCGCACCTCCGGTAGCGATGGCGAGCGGGCGAGCCGCGCTGCCGTGCTCTCGCGCGAGCTCGCTGAGCAAGCGCGCGCCCTCCGAGCGATTGGGGATGGTGTCCTCGATGCGGCTGCTGTCCGGTCGCGTTAGGGCGGGGGCGATGCTCGCGGTCGGGTCGGGCACGCCGCGCATACCGCTGTCGCGCGCGGCCGTCACCATCGCTCGGAAGTTGCCGACGTTCGTCTCGAGCGACGAGTATTCGGCGCTGCTGTTGACGACCAACCCGAGCAGCTTCGCGCGGCCCGCGGCGGCGAGCAGCGCCGCATACTCGCCTTGCCAGTTGTCGAGACCGCCGTCGTTCACCACCACGAGCGGGTTACGCCCATCCACCGGCAAAAGCCCGCGCGGCTCGTCGAACCCCGCGTCGAGCCGGGCGCTGCACGCGAGCGACAGCGCCGCGGCGAGCGAGCCGAGCGATGACCAGCGACGTGGCGGCATGCAGCGAGCTTACTTCTGGTTCATCCAGGCGAGTAGCGCGCTTCGAGGGTAACGCTGCCTGAAGGCCGCCGCCGCCGCGTTCGCTTCGCTCACTCGCCCCAGCCCCCAGAGCGCCCGCACGCGTAGCGCCGAGCGCTCTTCGGTGAGGAGCCCGCTCGGAAATTCACGCTGGTGCGCGGAGGCGGCCGTGAGCGCTCCGGCATAATCACCGCGCGCCACCGCGCTGCGCGCCGGCTCGAGCAGCGCGAGCTCGAGCGCGTACTGCCGCGCGACGGGCGGCTTGGCGACCTCCGCTGCGACGCTTCTCGCAGGGGCAGAGGCAGGCGCAGGCGCACGAGGAGATAACGCCGACCCCCGCGTCGACGCCAAAGCGCGAGCCGGGGCGCTCGCGGTGCGAGGAGCAGCGTGAGTCGTGGGCTGCGGCAACACGCGCGTCGGCGGCGCTGTCAGCGGCGTCACGGGCGTGACCTCCGCCTGCGTGAGCCACCAGCCGGCGCTCGCGGCGGCGATGCCGGCGACGGACACGGCCGCCGCGGCCAGCAACGCGACCCGAACCAGCGGCTTGCGGCGGGCTGCGGGCAGCGTCGAGCGCGTCTCGCTCCGAGAGGCGCTCTGCGCCTCGAAGGTGACGCGCGCTCGGGCTAACGCTCGTCGCTGGAGCGCTTCCGGCTCGCTCGCCGTGCGCTCTGCGCGCAGCAGCTCGCGCGCGCGCTCGGACAGCGCTCGGCTCGAATCGCGGCTCATGCTAGGCGTCCCCTTTGCAGCCGCGCGAGCGCGGTGTCGAGCTCTTTACGGGCCTTACGTAGCCGCGAGTATGCCGTAAATAGCGGAATCTCGAGCTGATCGGCGATGTCGCGCATGGATACCTCGTCCACTTCGTGCATCACGAGCACGGCGCGCCGATCGACCGGCACCGAAGCCAGCGCGCGCAGGAGCAGGCGGCGCCCCTCGCTCAGCTCGAGCATCTGGTCGGGGGCGTCGCCCTCGTACTCCGGCTCTTCGCCTCCGCTCGGCAGCTCTCGCGCGCCGCGGCGGCGCTGTCCCGAAGCGACGCGAAAGGCGATGCCGAAGAGCCAGGGGCGCAGCGGTCGGTCGCGGTCGTAGTCGTCCCAGCGCTTGTACATCACCAAAAAAACCTCGTGAAGCGCGTCGTCCAGGTCACGCGAAGGCACACCGAGGCGCCGTAGCGAGCCGATGAGGTAATTCAGCTCGCCTTGGTAGGCCTGCAGACAATCTTCCACTGGGCCGGCGATGATGCTGCCGGGTCGAGTGGCGGCCTTCGTAGGTTCGAACGCCACTTCAACTTATTGTGGGTACGCGCGCGATCTTGTCATCGAAAAATTGCGGCGAGGTCCAATCCAGCGCCGAGCACCACGGGGGCGGTGGCCCACACAGTTTCGTGGTTCAGCACGACTTCGCGGCGGGTGAGGGGCGCCCACGCTTCCACGTGTGCGAGCGCGGTCAGGTGCTGCAGCTCGGGCCAGGCCAGCTGCAGCCGCAAGCCCAGTCCAGCCACCGCTGCCGAAGGTGAGCGGACGCGGTCCACGCCCTCGCCTCGGACCGACAGCTGCGCGACGGTGCCGAGCGCACAAATTTCCACCGGCAGAGCGCGCAGGCAGGGAGAGACGCCGAGCCCGAGGGTCGTGGCCGAGAAGCCTGCACCTGCAGGCGCGCGCCAGCGGCTCGGTAAGGTGCCGTGCGCGTCGAGCCCGACGGACCAAAGGCGGCCTTGCAGCGCGCCAAAAGTGCGAAATCCGAGGGCCGTATCGGGCTGGAGGCCGCGCTGCACGAAGGCTCCAGCGCCGGCCAGCACCACCCGTCGCCTGCCCGGCGCTGTCGGCTTTTCGCGCTCGACAGCGGGGCCGGAGGGCTGCGCGGGGGCGGGCGGCTGCGCGGGAGGCGATGGAGGCGACTCGGGCGCCGCGCTCGCGGCACGCAGCTGCAGCTGTACCGCTACCGCAAACGCGACGCCGCTCGCGATTTCGGTGCATTCTTCGCTCTCCGAAGCGAGGCGGCGCTCGCCTTGGGTTAACCGCTCGGGCGTGAGCCATTCGATGACGGCTTCGGTCCCCGAGCGGCCGCGCCGAATAGCCACGCGAACGGAGAGCTCGCGCTCGGCAGCGGCTTCGACGAACGGGTCATAGCCGAGCTGCTCTGCGACGGCGCCCTGCAGCTCCAGCCGGCTCGGACAGCCGCTGGGAGCGGCGCGTTCGTCGTATTCCAAGCCCACCCGCAGCGGGGGAGCGGCGGCGAGCGCGAGCGCGGGGGCGAGCGCCAGGTTCGCGCCGAGGGCGATCGCACTCCATCTTTCCCGCATCCTTCGGGGGCGACAGTAACTGATCGAACGCGCCCTCGCCACGGGCCTACCCCGCGCGCATCAGCGCGTCAGGCGACGACGCTCGCGCGCGGCAGAGCTCCGCTCAGCGTCGACGTCGCACGAGCAAATACGCGAGCCCAACGAGCCCCAGGCTCGACAGCCCCGCCGAGCCCGAAGCCCGCCCGACGCTGCAGCCCGTGCCCTCGGCGCGCGGCGCGTTGGGATCGGCCGTGCCGGCGGCGCTGTTCGAGCCTCCCGCAGCAGGTCCACCCGAGGCGTTGCCGCCGACCGCTGAGGCGCCGCCCGTCGGGCCCGCGCCGCCGCTGCTCGAGGCGCCGCTGCCGGTGTCGGTCGGCATCGCACCGGCCGGACCCAGCGCGTCGTCTGCCGTGAGCGAGAGCACGACGTAGCCGTCCATGAAATTGACGTTTTCGCTGACGTGCGTCGAATTCTTCTTCGGCGACTCCCAGGTGCCCGTGAGCCAACCCTCCGGCAACGTGGAGCCCTCGAAGTCCTCGCGCCAAGCGAGCTTGAACTCGCCGTCTTCGTACGCCGAGAACTGCACCCAGTCGATGTACTCGTGAACCGGCAAAATGGCCGGATCGAAGTTACCGCCGAAGGTCGCGTCGCCAGGCCAGAGGTTGAAATGGATTTGCATGCCCGGCTGGCCCGCGTTGTCGGCGTAGGCTTGCGCGGCGGCGCCCGTCTCGCGGCGGATCTCCTGATCGTCGACGCGCCAGGCGATGTACTCCGGGGTCCACTCGTAGGCGTAGGTGTGGAAGGAGCCGCACAAATCGAGGCCGAGCGCGTGGCGCTGGGTGTGATTGGCGGGCGGCTTGCCGTAGATCGGGTTCGTCTCGAGGCGGCAATCCGCGCCGACCTTCTCGAAGTCGATCTCGTTCCAATACATGCCGGTCTGCTCCGAGCCTTCCTTCCAGGAGAAGAAGGAGCTCACGACGCCGTCGCCCGCCGCGAAGCGCAGGCGAGTTTCGACACGGCCATAGGAATACGCGGTGGCGGTATAAAGCTCGGCGCTACTGACGGCGTGGGCCAGCTGCGGGAGAAGGGTAGCGGTGAGGAAGCAAGCGGCCGTATAAATTCGACGCATGATATCGGCGGAGGTGCGCTGCGGTTCGCATGCGCCGCAGGAATGTACGGGTCGCAGGCGTGGTGAGCTTCGCATTTCTTGGGGAACGGCGCTCACGATTCCGGAGGCCCCCGCCGACCGGGCGTAGCACTGGCGCCCGAGCCGGGTTACCTTGCAGAGCATGGCCCACTCTCATCCGAGAGCGTTCCACCAAGGTTTTTTGCCTCCCGGGGAGGAGCGCGCCTTCGTGTGGAAGTACTCGGATCCGATCGGTGGGAGGCGCCCGAGGCATTTTCACGGTGAGCCGGAGATCAACCTGGTCGTGCGCGGCCAAGCGACCTTCGGCGTCGGTGAGCGCACGCTGGTGGTGTCGCAAGGGGAGCTCGTCACGTTCCCCGCGGGCCAAGATCATGCGCTCCTGGAGCGCTCGTCGGACCTCTTCTTGTACGCGATCGGCCTCGCCTCGGGGTTCTCACGCGAGGTGCTGAGCGGCGAGCCAACGCTGCCGGTGCACATCAAGCTCGACGACGCTGAGCTGGGAGCCGTCGTCACGAAGGCGGCCGACATCGTCGATCGCCCAGGCTCGGAGCAGCTCGGAGCCGAGCTCTGGCAGCACATTCACTCTGTCTCGCGCGCCACCGCGGCGCGTGAACGGCGAGGCGCGCACGTGCTCACGCGCCGGACCTTGCAGCGCTTGGCTTCGGGGCCCGAGCTCGGGTTGAACGCGGTGGCGCGCGAGCTGCGCGCGCACCCCACCGAGGTCAGCCGCCATTTCCACCGTGACATGGGCATGACCCTCGTGCGCTACCGCTCGCGCTGCCGGCTGCTGCGCTTCATCGAGCTTGCCGGCTCTGGGCGTGAGCAGCTGCTCGCGGCCGCCTCTGCGGCCGGCTTCGGCTCGTATTCGCAGTGTCACCGCGCCTTCCAAGCCGAGCTGGGCTGCGCGCCGAGCCAGTTCTTCACGGCCGGCTTACGCGAGAGCATGCAGCTCGCCTACGTCGGTTGAGCCCGCAGCGCACGCTGGAAAATTTCATCCGCTGCAGCGGTGTCGTGCGGTTCAACCGATTGCATGACAATTGTGGCGACGAGGCTGCAATCGCTAGAGATGAGTCAGCCGAAGCGCGTAGCGCTACTGCTTCCGATCCTCGCTCTCGCAGCGTGCACCGGCTCGGCGGCCCTGCCCAGCGGTGAAGGGCCCGTAGGAGGCAGCGCAGCCCTGCCGTCAGGAGGAAGCGGCGGCGGCATCGTCAACATGGCGGGTACGGGCGGAACCGGCGCAAGCTTGGTGGACGACGGCTTGCCGGGTCGCACGCTCATTCGTCGCCTCTCCAACACCGAGTACCAGGCGACCATCGAGACCTTGCTGGGCGATACGAGCGATTACGCCGCCGCCTTCCCGGCCGATAGCGTCGTCAACGGCTTCACCAACAACACTGACGTGCAAGACGTGGGGCCGGCGCTCGCCGAGCAGCTGCTGGTCGTGGCCGAAAAGATCGCGGCCAAGGCCACAGAGAGCGCCGACGCGCTGCTCGGTTGCCCGCTCGCTGGCGGAGAAACCTGCGTAGCTCCGTTCATCGAGCGCTTCGGCAAGCGTGCCTGGCGGCGTCCGCTCGACGCCACCGAGCAGGCCGATCTGCTCGGCGTATTTCGGAGCGGTAGCGCCGCGTTCGGGGCGAAGGTGGGCCTGCAGCTACTGCTCGAGGCCTTGCTGGTTTCGCCGCATTTCCTGTATCGCGCCGAGGTAGGCGTGCCCGTCCCCGGACAGCCCTACTCGACGCTCACTTCCTGGGAAATCGCCTCGCGGCTGTCCTACTTCCTGACGGGAACGATGCCGGACGACGCGCTGTTCGCGGCCGCGCTGGCAGATGGGCTGAGCACGCCCGAAGGTGTGGCCGAGCAGGCGCGACGCTTGCTGGCGACGCCGGCTGCGCGGCGGCAGGTCGCGAGCTTCTTCGACGGCTGGTTGAATCTGCGCGCCGTCGAGCGATTGGAGCGTGACGTGGCGCGCTTCCCGGCGTGGAACGGCTCGCTCCCCGCGTTGTTTCAGCAGGAGACGCGCGAGTTCAGCACGCGCGTCGTCTTCGACGGCGCGGGCGACTTCAAGACCTTGCTCACCGCGCCCTTCACGTACGGCGCTCCGAACCTGGCCGCTTTTTACGGCGGCCAGGCGGGGCCCGCCGCCGACGGCGTCGCGCGTATCGAGCTACCGCCGACCGAGCGCGCGGGTCTGCTGACGCAGGCTTCGTTTCTGGCGACCCATGCCAAGGAAATCGAGACCGATCCGGTGGCGCGCGGCAAGTTCGTGCGCGAGCGCATGCTCTGTCAGGGGCTTGCGCCGCCTCCGCCCGGGCTGATGATCGCGGCTCCGACGATCACACCCGGCACCACCGCGCGGCAACGCTTCATCGAGCACGAGGCGGAGCCCGTGTGCGCCTCGTGTCACAGGCTGATCGATCCGATCGGGCTCGCGTTCGAGCAGTACGACGCGCTCGGCTCGTGGCGCACCGAGGAGCAAGGACAGCTCATCGACGCTTCCGGTGATCTCACGGGGACCGACGTGACGGGACCCTTGAATGGCGTGGTGGAGATGAGCGCGAAGCTGGCTG
Organism: Pseudomonadota bacterium; assembly: GCA_023431345.1. Classification (GTDB taxonomy): domain Bacteria; phylum Myxococcota_A; class Polyangia; order Polyangiales; family Polyangiaceae; genus PMG-095. The sequence continues at coordinate 1,905 of JAEYWK010000037.1, read as the reverse complement.
AAAGCAAGATCGCGGGCGAGTGCTTCGTTCGCAATTGGTTCCGCTTCACGTTCGGACGCGGTGAAACCGACTCCGAGGCCGCGCGCATCGCCACGAACACGAGTCGCTTCGAGGCCCATCAGGGCAAGGTCATCGACTTGCTCGTCGAGCTGACGTTGACGCCGGACTTTCGCCTCCTACGCCAGCAGCCAACGCCGTGAAGCCTCTGCCCCCAACCGAACCGATCGAAACGAAGCCACGTCCCCTCCAGCTGAAATGAGACCACTGATGAGCATGAAACGTGGGTCCGTCTTTAGCATCCCTTCCAAGCCTCTCTCTCGGCGCACGTTGCTGCGCGGGGCTGGCGGGGTGGCGCTGTCCTTGCCATTTTTGGACGCGATGCGGCCGCGGCTCGCGAACGCGGCCGACGCAGGGCCCAAGCGCTTCGTCGTCTTCTTCAGCGCGAACGGCACCATCAAAGATCAATGGCAGCCCACCGGCACCGAGAGCAACTTCACGCTGTCGCCGATCCTGGCGCCGCTGGCGGCCCATCAGAGCGATCTCTTGATCATGCGTGGCCTCAACAACGAGGCTTCCTACATCTACGAGCCCAACGCTCACGACGCGTCGATGGCCACGCTGCTGACCGCAGACCGCCTCGTGAAGGGGCCGAGCGGAACGGGTCGCGCCGGCCACGTGCTCGACGGCACCTCGGCCGGGCCATCCATCGATCAGGAGATCGCGCGCGTCATCGGCGGGGCAACCAAGTTCCCATCGCTGGAGCTCGGCGTGCAGTCGACCACGACCATCTTGGAGCCGATGGTCGTACGCATGTGCTATCGCGGCACGCCGGGTAACGCTAAATCGGTGCCGCCGGAGGACGACCCCAAGAAGGTGTTCTCTCGCCTGTTCATGGACGCTGGCGCCTCGACCGACGCGCTCGAGGCATTGCGCACGCAGCGCAAGAGCGTGCTCGACTCCGTGCTCCGCGATTTTCAGCGGCTCGGCGCCAAGGTTGGCTACGAAGATCGGCAAAAGCTGGAGCGGCACGCCAGCACGGTGCGGGATTTCGAGTTGTCTCTCGACAAGCTGGGTCCGTCGGGCTCCGCCTGCCAAGTGCCCGCGACGCCACCCGATGTGAGCTTGAACCCCGTCGACTGCGTGCAGGATGGCCGCCCCGCCAAGTGCGCGGGTGATTTCTTGACCCTCGGCAAGGCGCAGATGGATCTGCTCACCCTGGCGCTCTCCTGCGATCTCACCCGCGTCGTTACCCTGCAGTGGTCGACCGCGGAGAGCACCGTGTTCCACAAGTCACTCGGCGCGCACGGCGAGCATCACTTGATGTCCCACGACGCCAAAGGCAACCGTGAGGATCTGATCAAGATCAACACCTGGTACGCCGAACGATTTGCCTACCTGCTCGGCGCGCTCAAGTCTCAGGCAGACGGCGACGGATCGGTGCTCGACAGCTCCGTCGTGCTCTGGGCGAACGAGCTGTCCGATGGCGACGTGCATAATCGCCGAGATTTGGGCTGGATCATCGCGGGCAAGGGCAACGGCGCCATTCGGACTGGGCGCAGCGTTCAATACCGCAACACGACCACGAACCAGCTGTTCGCGTCGCTCATGACCATGTTCGGCGCACCGACAGAGAGCTTCGGCGCGCCGCAGTTCGGCGGTACACTCTCGGGCCTCGCATGAGGTTACTCGTTGGCGCTTGCTGGGCGACATTGCTCGCGGCCGGGCTCGGCTGCTCGGATGCCACCACGGACGGGGTGCCGGCGGGCGGCGCTTCCGGGGCGCCTAGCGGCGGAGCCACGGGTGGCGTGCCGGGCGGCGCCACGGGCGGTGTGCCCGGCGGCGGCGGTGCCGGCGGCGAGCCCCTCGTTGCCGGAAGCGCAGGTTCGACAGCGGGCGGCGCAGCAG
>JAEYWK010000032.1 GCA_023431345.1 Pseudomonadota bacterium | reverse complement strand
GGTCCACACGGACCGCCCCTTCGTCGTCCCCAGGGACGGCGTCTGCATCGCCCCGTCCCCTTGTCCGTGGATGCCGGCGCCAGTCAGCCGCCGATGCCACTCCTTCCGCCCGTTCCCACGGCGCGATCCAGCGTCAGCGAGAGCGAGGATGCGGTCCGCGACAGAGCCCGCACGTCGACCGCCAGAGCCATCTGCTCCGAACGCCGCCGTCACGGCCGCTGGGTCGACACGGACGACGACGCACGCATCTGCGGTGATGATCTGCTGCGAGGCCCCTCAGGCCCCCGACAACCGGCCGGTCGGCTCGACTTACCGCGCGGGGAGCGCAGCCGCTCCGCGGCCGCCGAGCGACGGTGTCGGACCAGGCCTGCCGTGGCTCGACATCAGCCAGACGCACACCATCCCGACTGCCCCCATGGCCATCGAGGCGGCGACGTTCTGGAACGCGTCTCCTCGCAGGAGGCTCACCGAGTAACCGACGACGACGCTGTAGACGACGAGGTACGGGCCTGGAAGGCCACCACGCATCCAGCGGTAGAGCCGGCCGAGGACCAGCCCGACGAGGATGCCCGCCACGGCCACGCCGACGACGCCGAAGTTCGCGAACGCCTCGCCGATCAGCGAGATGCTGGTCTGCACTCGATCCTGACCGTAGAACCGCGGGTAGTACGTCTCGGTGAACCACGCGTTGCCGCCACCGAAGGGCTTGTCGGCCCACAGCTGCCGCGGGACGAGCCAGGCCGGGATGCTCTCGTAGGTCTCGCCGCCGAGGTACTCGAGCTCACCGGTTCCACGCGCCGAGACGAGTCGCAGGAGGCTGTCGAACGGGACCGCTTCGAGGCCTCCCAGCAGCGAGTCGCCGAGGCTCTGGAAACGTTCGGCGATGTAGCCACCGACCCCTGCGTGCCTGCCCTGGTTGAACACGGCGTCGCGGCCGACAGCGCCGAGCACCAGCAGCCCGGCGAGAGCGGCGACGCCTGCCAGCGCGAGCTCGGACGTCCTGAACCGCCGTCGTGCGTAGTGCCAGATCATGAGCGCCGGCAATGCCGTGCCGATGATGAGGCTCGCTCGACCACCGGTCGCGAGGTCCCCGAGAAGCGCGATCGCGAACACCGCGCCGATGAACGCACGTCGCCCACCCGAGCCACGGATGCTCCGGCTCGCGAGCAGCCACAGACCGTAGAGCGCGGCGATCTTGATCGGCCAGTACGCGTAGGTGAGGTAGGTGCGACCCTCCAAGAAGCTGCTGCGGACGGACAGCCCGGTGAAGTAGGCCATCACGCCGCCGCTCTGGCTGACAAGCACACCGATCGCCAACACGCCGGGTACGGCCGCCACGAGGGTGAACGCGACGTAGCGGCGCCACGCGGCGCGTTCCCTCGCCGGACCGACCGCGACAGGCGTGAGGTCGACAGGAGACGCACGTCCGCCGGTGAGCAGAGCGCCGCCGCACAGCAGGACGTAGAACAGCGCGATCAACGCGAGAGTCGGCCCGAAGCTCTCTCTCAGCGCGCCTTCGAAGGCCACGGCGTCGACCGGCGCTCCCGAGTTCACCCGGCCGCTCGCCACCAGGTAGAACGGCTTCGCGACGTAGTAGAGCACCCCGACGGCGCACAGGATCACCACGGGGTGAAGCAGGTCGCGGTACCGACGCGCTGCGAGGACGGCGCACCCGACGATCACCGCACCGAGCAGCAGCGTGCCGAGGATCTCGACGGACGCTCGGCCCGCGACCGATGCCACCAGGGTGGCAAGCCCAGCCGCGACAGGGAGGACGACGGCGAGCCACACCCAGTCCTGCCGGGTGGCCGCCGTGCGCGTGCCCCGCGCGGACCCGGTCACGACAGCGCCGCCAGCGCGCCTCGGACGCCGTCGCTGAGCAGACCCCGCTGCCCGTCGACGTACTCACGGCTAGCAGGCCGCCCGCCGCGGGAGTCAACCGTGTCCAGGTGCGGGACACCCGCGTCGCGGCAGTAGCTGCGGACCTTGGGCAGCTCACCTGCGGCGATGGACGGCGTGGCGACGCTCGAGGCCAGGATCAGCGCGTGCAGCCGCGACGCGACCACGAGGCTGCTACGCCCGAACTCGTCCGCCACCTCGCGCCAGTCGTTGGTGTAGGGACGCACCTCGCAGGCGACGCCCCGTCGCTGCGCCTCATCCACGACGAGCGCGGCCGACGCCTCGTCAGCGCCCGCCTGGTCCATCCGCCGCACCGCGATGGCCAGGCCCCGGTCGTGCGCGATCGCGACTACCTGCTCGGCGGTGGCTCGCGACGTCCGCGCGGCCATCGCGACGGTCATCACGGGCTCGCGGGTGCGGAGCGCGTCGTCAGGGGAGTTACCGAAGAAGGTGTCGCCTGTGACAGTCGCCCTGACGCCCGCCCGGGCTTCGACCAGCTGGGCGGAGCTCTCGTCACGCACTCCCACGAACGCCGCTCCGCGCACTGCGGCGCGCAGCAACCCGCCCTTCAGGCCGGAGGGCCAGGACTCCGATCCCACGCCGACGAACGCGTACGGTCGGCGCAGCACTCGACACAGAGCGGACACGG
>JAEYWK010000028.1 GCA_023431345.1 Pseudomonadota bacterium | reverse complement strand
AGCGCGCAGAACACTTCATCTTCAACGACAAGGGCTACCGCACGCCACGCTAAATCACCTCACCAAGCCCCGACCGGGAGGGGATGCAGCCCCGGTTTTCGAAGAGCCCGACTTCGACTTGCTCGTCGTCGCTCGCGGCCCGCGGGCGGTCGTGTGCTTCCGTGCCACCGGCTGGCTCCCTGGCAACCGGTGATCCCGGTGAGAGTGGCACCCGGGCCAACCGGTGGTGATAGCTTCAACAGCTTGCTAGCCAGGCTCGTCTCGAGTTGCCCGACGCATCCACTTCGCCGGGTCTTGCTTCGCGTGCATGATCGCGACGACGTAGATGACGCTCGGATAGAGTCTGTAAAGAACAGCGTACGGAAAGCGCTGAACCAGTTTGCGCCGGACGTTTCGGTGGATGACGGGCGCCTCTTCAGGACTGTTTTGGATTCGGCTGAAGGCGGCCCCAAGATGGTCGCGAAAACGCTCTCCCAGCCCTTCGCAACGTTCCTCGTAGAACGCGAAAGCAGCTAGAGCGTCGGATTTGGCTTCGTCACTGAAGACGACGCGAATCACGGGACGCCACGGGTCATCATGGCGCGAACGTCTTCCCACGGGGTGCCGACCGGACCGTCTCGATCGAGTCGGTCGAGCCTGCGGTCGAGCTCCGCCCGTTGGTCATCCGTGAGGGCGAAATCGTCGGGCCTCAGGCTCCCCCACAAATCGTCGATGAGCTGAAGCTTCTCATCGGGCGTGAGGGTGGAGAGGTCGAGCGCCGGCTTGGCCATGTCCGGATCTTGACCGATCAGCCGCGCGTTGCCAAGCGTGCAACATCGCTCCTTTCCGCTCTGGCTAACGTACCGCCGTTAAGCAGCGGCCGCATCAGCAAACGGGAGGTGTCAGGTAGCGACTAGCGAGCCCGTGGTACTTCACCACGGGCGAGAGGGAGGCGGTGGTGGTCGCGATGAGGCGCGGCCGTCTGTCTTCAACTGCTTGTTGGGGGCGCTCCGTCAATCGTCGAGGTTTTTGGCGTGGACGTTCAGCTCGACACCAGGAAACCGGCGAATTTCAGGGTAGTTGCCGCTTGAGCTGATTCTAGGCTGCCGCGGTTGTCGTGATCACCTGATGTGGGTTGAGCACCGCGGCGGGTGCCGGCGACCAATCGCGCGTGTCGCCTGACCACCGGTGAGGCTGCTGCCTCTTTGCTCGCTGATAGAGCCGATGCCTCGCGGCCAAGATGGCCTTGTCACGACCATGATAGCGGTCGTCTGGAGTCACGAAATTCAGCGCCGAGTGCAGGTGCTGCGTGTTGTACCAACGCACGAAGCCACTCACCCAGTCGCGTGCTTCGTTGATATCACGGAAGGGTCGGTTTGGAAACCCGGGTCGGTACTTCAGTGTTCGAATGAGCGCTTCCGAGTACGGGTTGTCGTCGCTCACGCGCGGTCTACTAAACGACGCGACCACGCCGAGCCGCTGCAGCGTTGCCAGCATCGTCGCGCCTTTCATCGGGCCGCCGTTGTCAGAGTGCAGATGCAGCCTGTCGGTGTCGACGTGGCGCTCATCGCAAGTGCGCTCGATGAGCTTGGCGGCAGCGTCTGCGGATTCCTGCTCGTGTACCTCGGCAAAGGCGGTACCGGTCGACAGCGTGCTCGGAGACGACCGGAGCGTCACAGACGCTGGTCGCCGCGGCCCGGCGACCGGCGACCGGCGGTCGGCGGTCGAGACGGACCGCCTCGCCCTTCGCGCTCTGGATCTGCGAACGACACTAGTATGCTGCCGTAGTGCCGCTCCCTCCGCGCTCGCTCCGTCGTCCGTCAATCGCCTCCGACTCATCACGAGCACCTGCGCCCGTGACGGCTCGAGCGCCACGCGCAGCTAGACGCTACCGTTGGGTCGTGCTCGTCGCCGGCGTGGTTGCAGCTTGCTCCCACGCGGAGCGCGTCTTCCTCGACGGAGCCGAGTCCGCGGGCGGCACCCCAGGCGGCTCTCCCGGAGCAGGCGACGCCGGCGGTTCGGCGGGCGACGATGCGCAAAGCGGGTTGGGCGGTGCTGACGGACCCGGCGCCGCGCCAGGTGATGACACAGGTGGTGGGGGGAGCGCCGCGGGCGGAGACGCGGTCGCCGGAGCGGGCTCGGGCTCACCATCCACCAGCACTTGCGAGCCGGGTGAGACCCGAACATGTGGTGAGGCGGGCTTCTTGGGAGCCTGCGCGAGGGGCGAGCAATCTTGCGAGGCGGACGGGCGCTGGTCGGAGTGCAGCAAACAGCCTGCCAGTGAGGACACCTGCGTAAAGGGCAACGATGACGACTGCGATGGCATGGCAAATGGGGGTTGCCGATGCATCGAAGACGTCACGAGGATCCCGTGTGGTGATTGTGACGAAGGCACGAGAGTCTGTAAGGACGGCAGGCAGAACTCGTACGGCGAGTGCATGGGGGCCATCCCGAGCCGCACCTTCTACCGAGACGCAGACGGAGACGGCTACGGTTCCGTGGACCAGGGGGACCAACTGAAGTGGTGCTCCGACACGCCTGACGCACCCCCGGCTGGATATGTCGAGAGAGGTGGAGACTGCTGCGACGTCGCGGACATGTCTGGAAGCAAGGTGCTCCCCGCGATGATTCACCCAGCCGTACGCGGCTACTTCGCGTCGCCGGCCGACATCTGTGGTGTCGGCTGGGACTACGACTGCTCGGGCGTAATACAGACGGATCCTGTTAAACGACTGGACGTGTGCTGTGTCGACGAGGTTTTCGTCGAAGACGATTGCGGCAAAACCTTCGCGATCTGTTCGTGCAGCGGCTGCGTGGCCACCGGCACGTGTGGACCCGGCGTGCTTCTATGCCGGTGAGGCGCTGGCGCTTGGCGCCGGCATCCGAGCTTCGCCATGTAGCGCTGGAAAGCCTTTTGGCTCCCCCGCGCTCGTCATCGACCGGATGGCTCCTCTCCGATGTCCACGTAGCCGTTCCCTTCCCAAACGAACCTCTCCTTGATCCACTCTTGCGCTGTCGTTCTGTGCGTACCGATGAGGTCGCGAGGCCGCCCGTCCCGCCGCGGTTGGTCGGGGTACAGGCCGTCCACTGCACGTCTTAGTGGAATCGCCCGTGAACGCAGCCCTGAACGCCGTAGGCGTATCCGCGGGCAGCGTTGTGCCTCTTCGTTTGAACGTGGCCGAGATCGCGTCGACGAGCAGCTGCCCTTCGAACTCGAACAGGTTCGAGAGCGCGACGAGGTCGTAGAAGTCTTTCATGCGCGTGTTGGCGAGGCCGTAGAGTTGATCCTCGCGGATGGGCTCCACCTTGAGCGAAGAGGGGTCGAAGACGACGCCATCATCATCAATATCGAGCGTGACGACTTCGGTGACGATTGCGCGTAGGCGCTCGACGCTAGGCTCGCCAAATCCGAGAAGGTCCATGTCGCGTGTCGCCCGGTGCGCGTGCCCGGTCCAGAGCGTGAACAAGGCTGCGCCCTTCAGCCAAAAGAGGCCGGCGTGTTCGACTTCGTCAGTCTGTAGAGCAAGCGTTCATTGGTGTACCGCGTGAGCAGCAGCTGAAAGTCATCGCCGCGCTGCTTCGCGAGCTGAAGCAGCCGTGCACGAACCGAGGTGCCTACGTCCGTGAGCGGCCTGTTCATGCCAGCGCCTCCAGGCAAGGCCGCATCGACGGGTAGATGCGATCGGCCTTGGCGGCAGCGACCAGGGCATCAATGCCGCCGCGGTGCTTGCGCAGGCAGTCACGAAGCGCTGCTAGGGGGCGTCCCAAATTTTTCCTAGATCATTTCGATCATTTGGCTTGGCTCGGAAACGAAGATCTTGCCCAGGCGCGCGCCGTGTGATCAAAGCTGAGCGTGACGTTCCGCCATGCTTTGACCGATGCGCAGTGGGCGATGGTGAGCATCGCCGTACCCAAGCGGCGCGGCCCCGCACCCAAGCTCGACGACCGGACCTTCATCGACGCCGTGCTCTACAGGGCGAAAACAGGCGTCCGTGGCGCGACCTGCCTGATCGCTTCGGCTCGTGGAAGACGGTCTTCAACCGTTTCTCAAACTGGTCGCGGCGGGACCACTGGGCGACCATCTTCAAGGCGCTCCGTATCGAGATGGACGAAGAGGGGGTCATGATCGATGCCTCCATCGTTCGCGCACACCAGGATGCGTCGGGCGGAAAAGGGGGATCATCAGCAATGCACTGGGTCGTTCTCGAGGTGGATTCTCCACGAAGCTCCACGCGCTCGTCGACATGCAAGGCGGCCCCCTCGACGTCGAGCTCACGTCGGGCCAGCAGCACGAGTCAACGGTCGCGGAGGCGATCATCGCCGACCACGCGAGAGGCAAAGCGTTCATAACCGACACTGGCTACGACTCAGACGCCATCCGCGCCCAGCTGAGGGAACTTCAGATTAAGGCAGTCATCTGCGCCAATCCGACGCGCAAGAAGAAGCCGCGCCTGGATCGCCGTCGCTACGCCCTCCGCTATCGCATCGAGGTGTTCTTCCACCATCTCAAGCGCTTCCGCGCGATCGCCACGCGCTTCGAGAAGACCTCGCGCAACTACCTCGCCATCGTGCAGCTCGCCTGCTCGATGATCTGGCTCCGCGACTTGCTAGTGCACCGCATGTGATTTGAGTTCAATTTCCGCAAGCTTGCTTCGTCCAACGGTGCATGGAACGAAGCGGAGACTTGAAGCTGAGCGCCGCGGACAGGAAGACGCTGGAGAAGTTGATCGCGC
>JAEYWK010000018.1 GCA_023431345.1 Pseudomonadota bacterium | reverse complement strand
GACCACCGACGAGATCGCCCGCGCGTTCCTGGTCCCGGAGCCGACGGTCGCGCAGCGCATCGTCCGCGCCAAACGCACTCTCGCCGGCAAGGGCGTACCGTTCGAGGTGCCCGGGGGCGGCGAGCTGGCCGGGCGGCTGGCCGCCGTCCTGGAGGTCATCTACCTGATCTTCAACGAGGGCTACTCGGCCACCGTCGGCGACGACTGGATGCGACCAGGCCTTTGCGAAGACGCCCTGCGACTGGGGCGCATCTTGGCCAATCTAGCGCCCAACGAGCCCGAGGTTCACGGGCTCGGCGCGCTGATGGAGCTGCAGGCGTCCCGCTCCGCGGCTCGCGTGGGACCGGGCGGAGAAGCCATCACGCTGCTCGAGCAAAATCGCGCGCGCTGGGACCAGCTGCTGATTCGCCGCGGTCTTGCCGCGCTCGCGCGCGCCGAGGCGCTGGGCGGAAGCCTGGGGAGCTACGCGCTGCAGGCCGCGATCGCCGCTTGCCACGGCCGCGCGCGTAGCGCGGAGGAGACCGACTGGAGCCGCATCGCCGCGCTTTACGGCCTGTTGATGCGTCAAACCGAGTCTCCGATCGTCGAGCTCAACCGAGCCGTGGCCGTCTCGATGGCGGAGGGCCCCGCCGCGGGCCTCGTCATCATCGACGCCCTCCGTCAGGAGCCGCTGCTCGCGCACTATCACCTCCTGCCGGCGGTGCGCGGCGATCTGCTCGAGAAGCTCGGGCGGCGCGACGAAGCGGCGCTCGAGTTCGACCGGGCCGCTTCGCTCACGCGAAATGCGCGCGAGCAGCAAGTGCTGCTCGGACGCGCAGCCGCGAGCCGCGAGCCGCGGAAGCCTGAAGGCTGACTGAACGCGGAGATGTCGGGTGGATGTCCGGTGGACAGAGCGCTCGAGGCCATTCTCGCGGAATTTCCGCGGAGTCGTTTCGATAAGCGACGAAAAGTCTGTGGTGGAGCCCCGCCGAAGGTTAGAATCCGCTGGTTTTTCATCAACATGGTTAGGCGCCTTCTTCTCCCCTTGGGCACCGCGGCCGTCTTGGCCAGTTGCTCGGTGCTCATCGACGTGGACGGTAAGCAGTGCGAAAGCGACGCTGATTGTGCGGCGCTTTCGAGCGAAGCCGTCTGCCAACAACAGCTGTGCGTGCCCGCGGACAGCGGCGCGGGCGCGACTGGCAGCGGCGGTGCTCCTGGCGAGGAGGATCCGCTCGTCTGCAAGCAACGCGAGACGAGCACCGAGCCGAAGGTGAAATACTCGTTCGCGCCCGCCTTCGCGAACGAGCCGAAGCAGCCGAAGCCGTTCGTGGTCCAAGCGTGCGCTGCGCTCGACCTCGAGTGCGAGCGCCCCGTCTATGGCCCGGTCGAGGTGACCGCGGGGGAGCCGCACGACTTCGAGGTCGAGCCCGGCTTCACGGGCTACTTCGAGATTCACAACCCCGACACGCTCGACGCGCTGTTGTTCATGGCGCGCCCCGTGATCGAAGACACGGTCGGCTGGAGCGCGACGGTGCCCAATCAAGCGTTGATTGACCAGCTCGGCGCGGCGACAGGAGAGATGGCCGACCCCGACCTCGGCATCGTGCTCGCGGTGGCGCGTGACTGCGACTCTCGCGCGCTAGAAGGGGTGACCTTCAGCAACAGCTCCGGCGGCCTCGGCTTCTACATCATCGGCAGCCTGCCCCTGGTGTCTGCCACCGCAACCGGAACTACAGGCGTGGCCGGCTACGTCAACATCCCCATCAGCACGACCGCGGTGAGTGGCGTCCACACCTCGGGCACGGCGCTCGGCCCCGTGTCGGTGCGCGTCAAACCAGGCTGGATTTCGCTGGTGGAGCTGTTCCCGTGAACGCTGGCCTGCCACAGTCCAAGCCCAGCACCATGCTGGGCCGCTACCGGCTACTGCTGGAGCTGGGGCACGGCGGCATGGCGCACGTGTACCTGGGCCTCGTCACCGGCATCGCAGGCTTCAGCAAGCTCGTGGTGCTCAAGGTGATGCGCGACGAGCTGCGCGAGCACCCGGCGTCGCTGAACATGTTCCTGGGCGAGGCGCGGCTCGCGGCGCGCATGAACCACGCCAACGTGGTGCAGACGTCCGAGGTCGGCGAGGACAACGGTCGCTACTTCATCTGCATGGAGTACCTCGAGGGGCAAACCTTGAGCCGCCTGCTCAAGAAGACCATCGACTACACGCTCCCGCTCGGCGCGCGGCTCGAGATCATGTGCCAAATGCTGGAGGGGCTCTCCTACCTCCACGGCTTCAGCGATCTCGACGGCACGCCGCTCGGCCTCGTGCACCGCGACGTCAGCCCCAACAACATCTTCATCACCTTCGAGGGCACGGTGAAGGTGCTCGATTTCGGCGTCGCCAAAGCCGCCGGCATCAGCCACGTCACGGAGGCGGGCACGTTCAAGGGCAAGCTCGGCTACGCCGCGCCCGAGCAGATCGTGGGGCGCAGCGACCAGCGCTCGGACGTGTTCGCGGCGGGCGTGCTGATGTGGGAAATCCTCACCTACCGCCGGCTCACTCAAGATCGCACCCAAACCGAGATCGTGCAGGGTCGCATCGCCGGCGCCGAAATCGAGCTGATGCAGCGCCAAGGCACTGACGTGCCGCCGCAGCTGATGGCCATCATCGCCAAGGCGACCTCGAAGGCGCCGGAAGATCGCTACCCGAGCGCGGCCGCGATGCGCGAAGACATCCGTGAGTACGTCTCCGAGCGCTCGCTGGACTTCCCGAGCGAGAAGCTGCGCGATCTGCTGCTCAAGATCTACGAGGTCGAGCGCGCCGAGATGCGCAAGCAAATCGACCAGCGCATGAAGCAAGTGCAGCTGGAAGACGAGCACCCGTCCGACCTCAGCTCCGTGCGCATCCCGAACGCGCCTGCCGTGTTCGGAGGAACGCTGCCGGGCTTGACGGGCACGAACCACACCGGAGACCACGGCGCGCCGGTCGGGCGCGCCAAGCTGCTCGGCGCCGCGCTCGCGGTAGCCTTGCTGGCGGGCGGCGCCGGCGCGTTCGTGACGCGGCTAGAGCCTTCGGAGACGCCGTCGAGCAGTCCCAGCGTGGCCGCCGCGCCGATGACGGCGCCGACGACGCCGACAGCGCCCCATGCGCCGCTCGTCAACCTGCGCATCGCCGCCGATCCCGAGGACGCGGAGCTGCTGCTCGACGGAGCCAAGCTCGACGGCAATCCCTTCGTGGGTCAGCTGCCGAAAGACGCGGCGCTGCATCGGCTGGAAGCGCGCGCTCCCGGTCGCATCCGCGAAGCCCGCATGGTGCGCCTCGATCAGGACTTGAACCTGCTGATCACGCTGCAGCGCGAGGGCGGAGCGAGGGCGACGCCCGTCGCCGCGGCAGCACCGGCGCCGCCGCCGGCCGCGGAGGCGAGCAAGAGCGCCAAGCCGCGCGAAGGCAGCGCCACAACGCCCGCCGCCCCCGCCGAGGGCGGCTTCGTTCACCGGCCTCGCGACAACAAGCCCGCGCGTCCGATCGACAACTCCGATCCTTACGGTCCCTGAGCATGAGCGCCATCTCCCTCCCTCGATTCGCCTGCCTGGGCGTGGCCGTCGCGGCCTCGCTCGTCGTCCCGGCCGCCGCCCGCGCGCAGAGCGCCGAAGCCGCCTCCACCGAGGACGACGTGGCGCTGGCGCGCAAGCATTTCAACCAGGGCCTCAAGCTCTACAAGGATGGGGATTTCGACGCCGCGCTCGTGCAGTTCGAGCGCGCCTACGCCGTAAAGCCCAACTACAAGGTGCTCTACAACATCGCCCAGAGCTATTTCGAGCTGCGGCAATACGTCGAAGCGCGCGACGCTCTGCGCCGCTACCTCAAGGAGGGCGAAGGCAGCATCGAGGCAGATCGTCGCGCGGCGGTCGAGGGTGACCTGAATGATCTCGAGCGGCGCATCGCGCACGTTCAGCTCCTGGTGAACGTCGACGGCGCCACCGTCTACATCGACGGCAAGAAGGTCGGCGTCACGCCGCTCACGGGCCGCGTCGATGTCAGCGAGGGTCAGCGCAGCGTCGCCGTGGAAGCGCCCGATCGCGGCAGCAAGCAGCGCGTCGTTCGCGTCGCCGGCGGCGAGGAGCAAACGGTAGACATCAAGTTCGAGGAGCTGTCCCCGCTCACGGGAGCCGCGACGCTTGGACCGAGCTCAGGTGCGTCGTCGTCGCAGGGCGAGCGAGGGCTCGGCGCTGGCTTTTGGGTCACCGGTATCGGCGCGCTGGCGCTCGGGGCGGGGGCCGGCGTGACCGGCTATTTGGCGCTGAAGTCGCAAGACGACTACCAATCCGGCCTCGACCGCTTCGGCACCAAACAGAGCGACCTCGACGACTCGCGCGACAAGGCCAAGGCCTTCGCGCTCACGACCGACGTGCTGGCCGGCGGCGCCATCGTCTGCGCGGGCGTAGCGGCGGTGCTCTTCTTCACGCACGACTCGGGCGCCTCGCAAGTTGGCCTCGGTGTCGGCCCGGCCAACGTCGAGCTTCGCGGCCGCTTCTAGCGGCCCATCACTCTTCACCCGCGCAGCGCTGTCGGCGACGACCGGCTCAATCCGGCTCACCCGCCAGCGTCTGCGGCGACAGATCGACGCGGATCGAGCGCTTCAGCTCTTCGAGGAGCTGCGTTTCGCTGCGGGCTTCGCGGGCGCGAGCCTCGGTGCGCTGGGCGAGCGCGCTGACGAGGGGGACGCGCAGCGCTTCCGGCAGCAGGCTCTCGAGGTATTCGAGGGCCGTGCCGCGCAGCTTGCGGTCATCCACCTTCAAGCCTTGCCTGACCAGCTCGAGGGAGCCGCGCGTGGTGCGCAGCGCGAGCAGCGCGAACACGTGGTCGCTGGCTTCGTCGCTGAGCGGCCCGCGCTCGATCTCGGCCAGCGCCAGCGCGATGATCTCGGCGTCGTCGAGCAGTTCGCGATCTTCTCGCGTCACCTCTGCCAGCGCCAGCGCGGCCCGGTAGCGCACCGGCAGCGCGTCCGCGCTCAGCGCCCGCTTCAGCGCCGAGACCACGCGCGGGCCGCGCATCGCCCGCAGTACGTGCGGGACGCGCCGGCGCACCGTGATCGGCTGCGCCTCGCTGAGCATCACGTCCGCCAGCAGGCCGACCACGTCGGCTCCCATCGCTCTCAGCGCCGACAGCGCCGTCTTCGCCAACTGATCCGACGCCAGGTGCGGGACGACGAACGCCGCCAAGCGCGGATCGAGCTCGGGACGGGCCAAGAGCGCGCGCAGCGCCACCACGTCGGAGCCGATCAGCGTCCGCACGTCGTCGACGATACGCTGATTCTCCGGGCTCTGCGCGCGCTCGGCATCTTCCTTGCGCGACTTGATCTCGGCCCGCGCCCGCTCGATTTGCTCGCGCAGCTTCTCGCGGTCCATCGCGATCGAGCTCTGCGAGAGGGTCAAATGCGCGGCCGGGTCCGCGCGCTGCACCGCTTCGAGGCTGACGGTCCCGGCGCGCAGGCTGGCCTCTAGCTCCGAGACGTAGCCCTGACGCGCGCGCAGCGAGAGCAGCAGCGCGAGCGCGAACGCGAACGTGGACAACAGCAGCGGCGCGCGCTCGACGACGAGCGGGCTACCCATCGACACCAGCAAGATCAGCAAGCTGGCGCAAGCGTCGCCGCCTTTGTCGAACACGACGTCGATGAGGGCCTTGGTGCCGCGCTTCGTGGAAGCAGCGAGCGGCGTGAACAGCGGCTCGAACGCGCTCCGAAACAGCGAAGGACCGAGGGACAGGTCACTGCCGCGTAGCGCGGCGGCGGTGATGAACGAAGGCGAGAGACACGCGAGGGCCCCGAAGCCGACTCCGAACAGCGGCGCGACCAGCAGCGTGCCGCCGAGGCCCGCGCTCTCCAGCAAGGGCTTGGCGACGACAGCCTGCAGCAAGAAGGTGAGCAAGGCCGCCCCCGTGTAGAAGGCGGCGAAGAAGCGCACGAGCGACTCCGCGCTGCCGAGCTCGACGGCGGCGACCTGTTTCAGGCCGAAATCGGCGAAGGCCGAAGCCATCGCGGAGCTGCCGACCAACAGCGCCAGCGTCCACAGGTAGCCCGTGAAGCGCACCGGAGCGCTCTCGGTGCTGCGCTGCGACGCCGGAGCCGTCGCCACGTGGCTCAGACGCCAGGCGCTGGCCGCCGCTACCGAGCACACGCCCGCCACCAAGACCAGCGCGCTCCGCGTGTCCAGCCAGTGCGCCACGCGCTCCATCGCAGCGCCGCCCACCAGCCCGCCGAGCGTCGCCGAAGCGGTGATACGCCCGATCAGCCGCTTGAGCGTGTGCGGATCGAAGCGCTCGTTCACCACCGACCAGAAAGCGCTGAGCAACAGCGCGCCGCCGATCGAGACGTGAAGGTACACGAGCAGCGCCGTCGGGCGCGGGAAGCCGGGTAATAGGAGCCACTCGAGCAGCGAGAGCGCGGCGCTGGCCAGGAACAGCGCGGGCGCGAGCCGAGCGGGCCCCCAGCGAGTCATGAGCCCCGTGACCAAGAGCGCGATCGGGATCGCCGCCAGCGCCGAGCCCAGCATCACCTTCGGCAAGTCGGAGACGGCGTGGGTCGAAAGGAACAAACCTTCGCGCAGAGACTTGCCGGCTACCTGATGCGCCACGCCCAGCCCCGCGGTGAGCATGGCGAGCCGAAGGGCTTGCGCTTCGGCTCGTGAAAGTTCCACTGAGCCTTCCTAGCAAAGCCGACGGCCAGGCTTCAACGAGCCCCCGGCCGGGGCAGGCGGGGGCTGGCACCGGGACCCGGCTGCAACGACGCTAGCCTGGGCGCCCAGCCCTAGACGCGGCATAACTCCATGATATAAAAGGGCTTATTCAGATCACTCATGCGCCGCGGGGCAGCTTCCGCTGATCGGTGAGCTCTGCTGGCTCACGCGGACGAGAAAAAATGCGAGACGGGTGTCGATCCCCCCTCGCCTCGATTGTCGTCATGACGAGGCCGACGGCGCATCACGGTCGGTTCACCCCCAGATCGATGGAAAGGAACGAGTCATGTTGAAGAAGGTTTCGCTCGGCGTCGCGGCGCTCTTGGTCGCGCTGGTGATGGTCATCGCGCTGCGACCGGCGGATTTCCGCATCGAGCGCTCGATCAAGATGGCCGCCCCGCCCGAAGCGGCGCGCGCCCTGGTCAACGACCTCCGCCAGTGGGGCGCGTGGTCCCCGTGGGACAAGCTCGATCCGTCGATGAAGCGCAGCTACGAGGGTCCACCTTCAGGCGTGGGCGCGAAATACGCTTGGGTCGGAAACGACCAGGTCGGCGAAGGCCGGATGACCATCGAGAAGAGCGAGCCCACCGAGATCACCGTCAAGCTCGAGCTCTTGAAGCCGTTCACGGCCACCAACACCACGACCTTCACCTTCGTGAAGACGCCGGAAGGCAACGAGACGACGTGGGCCATGTCGGGCCACAATAGCTTCGTGAGCAAAGCGTTCGACCTCTTCATGGACATGGACAAGGTCGTGGGGGCCGACTTCGAGCGCGGTCTTCGTGCCATGAAAGCCGCCGCTGAAGCCGCCCCCCAGGCGCCTTCGGTGGCCGTCACCACCCCCTGAGGCCTCCGGCCATCAGCCGTCGTTCAATCCCCCCCCACTCCGAAAGAACCAGCCATGAAGTTCCTCCTCACCTATCAAGGCGACACCAGCAAGCCGCCGACTCCGGAAACCCTGGCCGCGATCGGTGCGCTCACCCGCGAAATGATCCAGTCGGGCGTGGTGCTGATGACGGGCGGCCTCGTGCGCCCGAATCACGGCACGAAGCTCAAATGCGTCGGCGGCGAGCACAGCGTGACCGACGGCCCTTTCCCCGAGACGAAAGAGCTGATCGACGGCTTCGCTCTCGTCGAAGCGAGCTCGAAAGCGGAGGCGATCGCGCTGGCGCAGCGCTTCATGAGCGTCGCTGGCGACGGTGAGGGTGAGGTGCTGCAAGTGTTCGACGGCAGCGAGCTGCCGCCGCCGGGCCAAGCCCCCTGAGCTTGCAGCCCCGGCCCAGGGGTACCTAACGTGCGGCATGAGCTCCGAGACCCATCGCGCCGTCCACGCCGTCTGGGGCATCGAGTCGGCGCGGGTCATCGCGAGCCTCGCTCGCATCGTGCGTGACGTCGGGCTAGCCGAGGAGCTGGCCCAAGACGCGCTGGTGGCGGCGCTCGAGCAGTGGCCCCACGCCGGCATTCCTCAAAACCCCGCCGCTTGGTTGATGGCTACGGCCAAGCATCGCGCGATCAATAGCCTGCGGCGCCGCAAGATGGTGGAGCGCAAGCACGACGAGCTGGGGCACGAGCTCGAGCTGCACGCCGAGCCCGAAAAGCTCCTGGCGCAGCTCGAAGCGGCCCTCGACGACGAAGTCGGCGACGACCGGCTGCGTCTGATCTTCACCGCGTGCCACCCCGTGCTCAGCACCGAGGCGCGCGTGGCCCTCACCTTGCGGCTGCTGGGCGGCCTCACCACCGACGAGATCGCGCGGGCGTTCTTGGCGGCGGAGCCGACGATCGCGCAGCGTATCGTACGAGCGAAGCGCACCCTCCAAGAGAAGCAGGTGCCGTACGAAGAGCCGCGCGCCGAAGAGCTGAGCGAACGCCTCGCCTCCGTGCTCGAGGTCGTTTACCTGATCTTCAACGAGGGCTACTCGGCCAGCGCTGGCGACGACTGCATGCGGCCAGCGTTGATCGAAGAGGCGCTGCGGCTGGGCCGCCTCTTGGCAGGCCTGGCTCCGAGCGAGCCCGAGGTGCACGGTCTGGTCGCTTTGATGGAGCTGAACGCTTCGCGGGCGGCGGCGCGCACGAACGCGCAGGGCGAGCCGATCTTGCTCTTGGACCAAGATCGCGGACGCTGGGATCGCTTGGCCATCCAGCGCGGGCTGCTCGCGCTCGCGCGCGCGGAGCAGCTGACGCAAGCTCCAGGGCCGTACGTGCTGCAAGCGAGCATCACGGCTTGTCACGCCCGCGCACGGACCGCAGCCGACACGGATTGGACGCGCATCGCGGCGATCTACGGCAGGCTATCTCAGCTTTTGCCGTCGCCGGTCGTCGAGCTCAACCGCGCCGTGGCCGTCTCCATGGCGGAAGGTCCCGCGGCCGGCCTGGCCATCGCCGATCAGCTGCTCTCCGAGCCCGCGCTTCGCAACTACCACCTGCTCCCGAGCGCCCGCGCGGACTTCTTGGAGAAGCTCGGCCGTCACCAAGAAGCCGCGACGGAGTTCGAGCGCGCGGCGCTGATGGCGCAAAATGCCCGGCAGCGTGAGCGCCTGATGCAGCGCGCCCGCGCCGCCGATGTCGCGGCAAAAAAACTTTGAGAACCTGAGCCCGAGTCGTCGATTTCGCCGGTCGCCGATTGACGTATCCAAGAGCGCGCTCTGCCGCCGCTTTCCTAGAGGATAAATCATGCGATTTCTGTGCATTTATCGGCCCGGAGTTCCAGAACGCGGGGGCCCCCCTTGCGCCGACGAGCAAGCCGCCATGGGCCAGTTGCTCAGTGACATGGCGAAAGCCGGAGTGCTGCTGGGCTTGGAGGGCTGCCTCCCCAGCGCGTTCGGCAGTCGCGTTCGGCTCGAGGGCGGCTCGTACAGCATCACCGACGGGCCGTTCCCGGAGACGAAGGAGCTCATCGCCGGCTTCTGCCTGTTGCAGGTGAAGAGCAAGGAGGAGGCCGTCGAATGGACCAAGCGCTTCCTGCGCGTCGTGGGCACCGGCGAATCGGAGATCCGTCAGCTGCACGACACGGCCTGAAGCGAGCAGGGCCAGGCGCTCGGCGCCGATTGTTTCGGAATGTGTAGGATCGCCGGCGCCGAGCTCAGCATCGTGTAGGATCCGCTCATGGCAGGCCTGCGCGTGCTGCTGGTCGAAGACGACGCCAAGCTGGCGCGCCTGACGAGCGACTACCTGTCCCATCACGGGCTCGAGGTCACGCGCGCCGGCGACGGCCCCTCGGCGATCCGCGAGGGGCAAAAGCCGGAAATTGACGTCGTCGTGCTCGATTTGATGCTGCCGGGCTGCGATGGCTTCGAGGTCTGCCGCGAGCTGCGCAAGACGTCGCACGTGCCCATCATCGCCGTGACGGCGCGGGCGGAGGTGGCGGACCGCGTGCTGGGGCTGGAGCTAGGCGCCGACGACTACATGACCAAGCCGTTCGCGGCGCGCGAGCTGCTCGCGCGTATCCACGCCGTCACGCGGCGCGCGCGCGGCAAGGCGGGCCCCCCCGCGCGTGAAATCCAAGTCGGCAAGCTGACGCTCGACGTGGCCGCCATGAACGCCAGCTTCGATGGACGGCCACTGCAGCTCACCTCGTACGAGTTCACGCTGCTGAAGGTGCTGGCCGAGCACGCCGGGCGCGTGCTCAGCCGCGAGCAGCTGCTCGAGCTGGCGAAGGGCAACGCGGACGAGGCCTTCGACCGCTCGATCGACGTGCGCATCTCGCGGCTGCGCCACAAGCTGGGCGACGACTCACGGCACCCCGCGCTGCTGAAGACGATTCGTGGCTCTGGCTACGTGCTGACCGCGAGCGAAGAGCGGTGAAGCGGCTCGGAGCCGGCCTGCTGTGGCGGGTGATCCTCTACGGCGTCGTCCTGCTCGCGCTGGCGGGAACCGCGAGCTTCGTCGTCGGCAGCTACTTGATCACGCCCGCGGTGGAGGGGCCGGCTCGCCCCAGCACGGCGTGGATCGCCTGGCACCTGCTCGAGATCGTCGACGAACGCGCGCGGGTGGAGCACGAGCTCGCGGATCTGAAGAAGCGCGCCCGCGTCGAGATGACCTTGTTCACGGCTGACGGCGAGGTGCTCGCCTCGAGCGCTAGCCACGTCCCCGAGCCGCTCGCGCCCGCCCGCCTCGCGCGCCTCGCCCAGCAGACGTCCGAGTTCGCCGGCGGTATCGGCGTGGTGGCGCTGCGCGGCGCAGACGGACAGGTGCTGCGCTACGCGCGCGTGAGCTACCCGGTCCCTGAGCTACCCCTCGGCAGCGCCGCCGCCCAGCTCGGGGCCGCGCTGACCGTGCTGGCGCTGCTGTCGATCCCGCTGGCGCGCTCGCTCACGGCGCCGCTCGAACGGCTGCGCAAGCTCGCGCGCGCTTTCGGGTCTGGCGATCTCTCGGCGCGCAGCGGGCTGAAGAGCCGGGACGAAATCGGCGACCTGGGCCGCGCGCTGGACGAAATGGCCGATCGCGTCGTGAGCCTGCGGCGCTCGGAAAAAGAGCTACTCGCCAACGTCTCGCACGAGCTCCGCACCCCGCTCGCGCGCATTCGCATGGCGCTCGAGCTCGCGCGCGAAGGCGACACGCGCCGCGCCGCCGGCTATTTCGCCGACATCGAGGAAGATCTCGAAGAGCTCGAGCACTTGCTCGACGACGTGATGACGGCCGCGCGTTTGGACATTTCGCGCGGCTCCGCCGCCGACGCGCTGCCTCCGCTGCGGCGCCGGCAGCTCGACGCGCGTGAGCTGGTCGAGGCGGCCCGGGCTCGCTTCGAGAAGCGCGCCCCCGAGCGTCGGCTCGAGTCGTATGTGGCTCCCGATGCGCCGCGCGTCGAGGCGGATCCGAGCCTGCTCCGGCGGGTGCTCGACAACCTGCTCGACAACGCGGCCAAGTTCTCCGAGCCGAGCAGCGCCATCGAGCTCGCGGCCTCGCGCGGCGACGCTGGCGAGCTCGTGGTCGAGGTGCGCGATCAGGGCATCGGCATCGACGAGGCCGAGCTCGAGCGCATTTTCGAGCCGTTTTACCGCACGGATCGCAGCCGCGCGCGCGCAACCGGCGGCGTTGGTTTGGGGCTGGCGCTGGCTCGCCGCATCGTCGAAGGTCACGGCGGTCGTATCGTCGCTCTGCGCGGGAGCACGCAGGGCAGTCGTTTCCGGATCACGGTGCCTGCCGCCAACTGAGCAGTCGCCCACGACTGCGGGAATTGCTCGCTTCAGGGGTCCCCGCGTGGATAATGCGCGCATGGCAAGTCGGACTGCGCTGCGGCAACATGCGATCCTAGTCGGGACTGACTTCTCGGCGGCTTCGCGGGTCGCGGAGGCACGCGCCGCCGAGCTCGCGCAGCGCCTCCGGGCGACGTTACACGTCGTGCACGCCGCTTCACGCCTCCCCCCCGCGCTCGCGCGTCGCTTCTCGTCGCTCACCGAAGGCGCGCCGCAAGAAGCGCTGCACGCGAGGGTCGAGGCGCTACGAAACGCGGGCATCGACGCGCGCGGCCATTTGATGCACGGCGATCCGATCAAGGCGCTGACGACGAAAGCGCGCGCGGTGGCGACCGACTTGATCGTGGTGGGCACCCGCGGGGGCAACGTCTTGGAAGCGATGGTCGGCTCCACCGCCGAGCGCCTGATCGCGGCCGACCAACATCGCGTGCTGCTCGCCCGCCGGAAGACGAAGGGCGACTATCGCAAGGTCGTTGTCGCCGCGAACGAGGAGTCACGTCTACGCGAGCAAGTCGCGGCCGCCACCTTCGTCTGCGCCAGACCGCCCACGGTGCTGCATGCCTACGAGGCGCCCTTCGAGTCGGCGCTGATCGCACACGGCGCGAAGCACAGCGAGCTGGGCCGGTACACCGCGGACGCCAAGCGCGAGGCCGAGCGGACCATGACTCGGCTGATGGAGAAAGCCGGGCTCGCCCCGGCTCAGCTCGTGCTGCAGCACGGCAGCCCGCTCCAGCTGCTGCAGCGCTTCGATCCTGCCTCCCTGATCGTCCTGAGCCGCGGGCGCTCGCGAGCGCGTCACATCATCTTCGGTAGCGTGACCCGCGCCGTGGTCGCCCACGGTCACAGCGACGTCTTGCTGGTTTGAGGGGGCCCTGAGCCCGCGGCGCTGGCTCAGACGTTGATCGGGTCGTTGGCGTAGAGCCGCTGCCGCGCGGCCTCACGCCGGCTCCGCAGCTCTTCGTCGGAGACGTCGACGTCGAGCACTTCGGCCAGCGCGACCGCGACCTCGGCCTCCGCCGCCGCGATCACGGTGGCGCCCGCTTTGCGCAGCGCGGGGACGTCTCGCAAATGCGCGCAGCGCGCCAAGACGCGCAGCGCCGGGTTCACCGCGCGCGCTTGGCGAATCAGCTCTGCCGCGTCCTCCACCTCTACGGTCAAAATCAGGCTACTGGCGCTGGCGATGCCGGCCTCCTCGAGCGTGCCGGCACGCAGAACGTCGCCGTACACCACCTGCACCCCTTCCGCTCGAAGCCGACGAACCGTATCCAAATTGAGCTCGATGACGGTGACGTCAGCTTCGTAGTCGAGCAAGATCTTACGAACCGTTTGGCCCACGGGGCCGTAACCGATAACGATGACGCGCCGCGGGTCCACGGGCGCCACGCCGACGCTGAGCTTGGCCGCGCCGCCCGTGCTCTTGCGAGCGAGTCGATACACCGTCGGGTTGAGCGCGATGGAGATGATGGACGCGCCGACGAGGGCGTTCCAACCGTCATCGCTGAGCACCCCGAGCGACCGCGCGACGGAGCCCAAGATGAAGCTGAACTCGCCGACCTGAGAGAGCGCCGCGCCGACCCCGACCGCCGTGGCCAGGGGGCGACCGAGGGCGCGAACCACGATCATCGCCGCTAGAGGCTTTCCGACGAGCACCACCGCGAACACGATCGCGACCAGCAGCGGCGTCCGCATGATGCTGCTCGGATCGCAGAGCATGCCGACCGAAACGAAGAACAACACCGCGAAGGCGTCGCGCATGGGCAGCGCGTCGTTGGCGGCGCGAGCCGCAAACTCGGAGCGGCCCACCGCGAGGCCCGCCAGGAACGCCCCGAGCGCCATCGACACCCCGAACAACTTGGCGGCCCCGATCGCGATTCCGAGCGCCACCACCAGGATGGCGAGCGTGAACAACTCTCGGGAATGAACCCGCGCGATCTGCTCGAGGGCGCGGGGGATGACCCACTTGCCGAGCACGACGACGAGCACCACCAGCCCGACGACCTTCAGCGCGGCGAAGCCGAGGGCGGGCGCGATGTTGGCGCCGCCAACCGCGTCAGGACCGACGAACATCGGCAGCAGCAACAGCACGGTCACGGTCAGCAGGTCTTCGACCACCGTCCAGCCGATGGCGATGTGACCAATCGGCGCGTGCAGGTCGTGGCGATCGGCGAGGACGAGCGCCATCACCACCGTGCTCGCGACCGAGATCGAGATACCGAGCACGATGCCCGAAGTCCAATCCCAGCCCACGAGGCGCATCAGCCCCGCTAGCGCCATCGTCGAGATGGCGCTCTGAAACAAGGCCCCTGGGATGGCGATGCGCCAAACCGCTAGCAGCTCGTTCAGGTGGAACTTCAGGCCGACGCCGAACAGCAGCAAAATGACGCCGATTTCCGCGAACTGGTCGGCGACCTTCTGGTCGGCGACGTAACCTGCCGTAAACGGCCCCACGACGATGCCGGCGAGCAAATAGCCGACGATCGGCGACACCTTGAGCCGCTTTGCCAGGAAGCCGAGCACGAGCGCGACTCCGAGCCCAGCAGCGAAGGTCATCAGTACGGTAAGCTCGTGCATTCGCCTCTCTCCCCTCATAGTCGAAAGCCGGCGACATCGCGACCGTGCTGCGCGCGTTGCGCTTCCGTTTCAGAACGGATCGGACCGCCCGCGGCGGGTTACTCGACCGGGCGGCGGGCAGCGATTCGACTCGCGAGCCAGCCCCCCACCGCGAGCTGCAGCGGGTGGTAGATCATGATCGGCAGCAAGATCAGCGCGAGGCGCGGGTCGCTGCCGAAGATGACGCGGGCCATCGGCACGCCCGAGGCCAAGGTCTTCTTGGAGCCACAAAACAGCGCGGCCACGCGATCTGCACGCTCGAAGCCGAGGGCGCGCCCCGCCCACCACGTGATCCCCAGCGCCAGCGCCAGCAGCAAGCAGGACGAAAGCGTGGCGATCACGACGGCGATGGAGCTGCGGCTCCACACGCCGCCTACGACCGAATCGCAAAACGACGTGTACACGAGCAGCAGAATCGTCACGCGGTCGATCACGCCGATGCGAGCTTTGTGACGATTGGCCCAGGGGGCGAGCAGCGGCCGGGTCACCTGCCCCAGCGCGAGCGGCAGTAAGAGCCACACGCACAGATCCAGCACGACTGACCCCAAGGGCAGGCCCTGACCCGAAGCGCCGAGCACCAGGCTCAGCCAGGCTGGGGTGAGCACCACCCCGAGCAGACTCGAGAGCGTGGCGTTGAACACCGCCGTTGCCACGTTGCCCCCCGCGGTCGCCGTGAGGGCGACCGACGACGAGACCGTGGACGGCAGGGCGCACAGGAAGAACAGCCCCGTGCGCAGGTCACGGTCGATATGCGGGCCGACGACGGCCAGCAGCACGAGCCCCAGCAGAGGGAACAGTAAGAACGTCGACCCCTGAACGAGCAGGTGCAAGCGCCACTTGCGCGTGCCTTCCGCGAGCGTCGCGAGCGGCAGCGTGAGACCGTGCAGGAAGAAGATCAGCGCGACGCCGAGCTTATTCACGAGCTCGGCGTTGAGCGCGCCCCCCTTCGCCCCGGGCTCGGGGAACATCCATGCCAGCGCCACCGCGGCGCCCATGCCGAGCAAGAACCAGTCGGGCCTCTTCATCGACGAAAATCCCCTGCGTCCTAGCCCGGACGTTTCCCCGAGCAAACCTCTTTCCGGGCGCGAAGGCGCGCGCGCTCAACGCTGGAGCTTGCGGCTGAGCCAGCCGTCGAGCGAGGCGCGTCCTCCACCCGACACCACGAGCGAGGCAGCCATGGCCAGCGCCAGCAGGTGAAATTCGTAGCCCTCACCGTGCGGCGCGCCGCCCCAGTTCATGAAGAACCCGTTGGGTAGGTGCACGAGCGCTACCGCGCCGGCCATGACCGCGAAGGCAGCTGCCGCCGAAAAACGGGTCAGAAGGCCCAAGATCAACGCCAGCGAGCCGGCAAAGTCCGAGATGATGACGAGCGCACCGAGCGCGCGCGGCATGCCAATCGACTCGAAGAACGACAGCGTGCCCGCGAGACCGTAGCCGCCGAACCACCCGAACACCTTCTGCAAGCCGTGCGCGAAGATGACGCCGCCCAAGGAGGTGCGCAGCAGCGTCGGGAGCCAGCTGTCGCTGGTCGCGAAGAGCTCACCCAGGCGACGCCGCAGGCTGGGATGCGGGCGCCGGACGGGCAGCAGCGGCTGGTCGGGACGAGCGATGAGAGCGACGCGATCGAGTGCGAGTTGAAGCTGAGCCATGACGATTTCCTTTCGCGGACGACGCTCCGTGCGCCGCCGACATCGCGAATCTGGAGCAAGTCAGGACAACACTCCCACTCATGTTCATGATGCTAAATATTCATGCGCTGAATATCTTACGGCACGAGGTGGCCACAGGAAGGGGGGAAGGGTGGAAGGGAGAGAGAGAGAGAGAGAGAGAGGGGGGGGTGGAGATCGCGGCGGGGTGGCATGAGGAGCGGGGCGCGCGTGGCATCCCCTTCCACCCTCCCGCCCTTCCTGTTCACCCCATCGGCCAGAAGCATAACGTATTGATTTTATTGACTTATTCACATGGATTGAAAATGAGCGGGGGGAGTGTCGATTTTTGCGTGACTGGGTCGTCGCTCAGGCAGAGGCAAACGAGAGGGCTCGCGGTGAGCGCTTCAGCCTCGGTAGGAGACGACATGCGCGTGATGGTATTGGTCAAGGCGAACCAGGACAGCGAGGCCGGCAAGCTCCCCAGCGCGAAGGCGCTGACGGCCATGATGAAATTCAACGAAGAGCTGGTGAAGGCGGGCATCATGCTCGCTGGCGAGGGGCTGCATCCGAGCCAGGCTGGTAAGCGCGTCCGCTTCGAGAGCGGCAAGACCAGCGTTATCGACGGTCCGTTCACGGAGGCCAAGGAGCTCGTGGCGGGCTTCTGGCTGTGGCAGGTGAAGTCGATGGACGAGGCCGTCGAGTGGCTCAAGCGCATGCCGCAAGACGACTGCGAAGGACAGCCGAGCGAGGTCGAGATCCGCCGCGTGTTCGAGGCCGACGATTTCGGCGCCAACCTCACGCCGGAGACGCGAGCGAAAGAAGCCGAGCTGCGCCGCGCCGCGTCTGGCGCGAAATAAGGGCCCCAAGGTTTCCGGCGAGGGCTGCGCTCACGACGCCGCTAACGGTAGCTCTGCGCGCAGCTGGAACCCGGGCCCTGGCATTCCGAACAAGAACCCCTGCAGGAGGGTTGCCCCGACCCTCTCGAGCGTGTCGCGCTCGCGCACCGTCTCCACCCCTTCGCAGATCACCTTCATGCCCAGGTCCTGCGTGCAGAGCGCGATCATCGACTTGATGAGGCTGGCCTTCGACTCGAAGCTATCGACGTCACGCACGAGCGACGTGTCGAGCTTGACGATGTCGGGGCCAAGCTGGCGAAAGCTCGAGAGCCCGGCGTGGCTGGCGCCCAAGTCGTCGACAGCGATGCGAAACCCCAGCTCACGCAACCTGCTGATTCGGTGCGGTAATCGGTCTATCCGGTAGAGCGCCGCGCGCTCCGTCACCTCGAGCACGACTCGCTCCGCGATGAGCGAGAGCGGCGAGTGCAGCGCGTAGAGGTGGTCGCTCGTCAAGTCGAGCGCGTGTAGGTTGACGAACAGCAGGGCGTCGTGCGGCGCCGCGCTGGCGCTCTGGGCAATGCTGTCACGGATGGTTTGCCCCAGCTCTTGGACGCGCCCGAGGCGCTCCGCAGCGTCGAGTAGCTTGCCGGGCGTCGACAAGTCCGGATCGGACGAGCGCACCAGGGCTTCGTACCCGTACACGTGCTGCGACGGCCATTGCACGATGGGCTGGTAGGCCACCCACAGCTTCTCGACAGCGCGGTCGAAGCGGCTCCCCAAGTCGTCGAGGTTCTCGATCAGCCACCCGCCCGCCTCGCAAACTTCCAGGGCTTTGCGCTTGAGCAGCGCGAGCCGGTGATGCGCCGCGGCGTCTTTCACCAACGCCACGAGGCGCGCGGTCTCGACCGGCTTGGCCAGGTAGCGGTAGCCGCCCTGCTCCATCGCCTCCATCGCTGTGGAGAGCGAGGGATTCCCGGTCAGGAAGATGACCGGGACGTCGAGGTCCACCTGGCGGATCTCGCGGAGGAATTGCATGCCATCCATCCCCGGCATCATCAGGTCCGAAATCACGCAGTCGAAGCGCGCGCCGCCGCGGATGGCGACGAGAGCTTCTTCACCACCGCCGGCCGTCTGCACGACCATGCCTTCACGGCTGAGGATCCGCTCCGTGAGCCGTCGCAGCTGCTCTTCATCGTCTACGACTAGAACCGACGTGTCGCGAGTCACCATCGCAACCTCCAGATTGCGCTCCCACTAAGGCGAATCTCTTCAACAAATACGCCCAAGCAGCGCATCTGTCCAGTCGCGGTGCTCTGGCTCCTTCTCGGGCTCGGCCGCTCGCTCGAGCCGTCGAGGCAAAAATGAGCCGCTGACGACTGCGCCCGAGCAGCGCGCCGCGAGCTCGAAGCGCTGCTCGGTCAGAGCGCGAATCGGCGCCTACTTCGGTAGCTTCGGAAAGTCGCGCAAGTAGTGGCAGGAGTACCCGCCGGGATTCTTTTGCAAGTAATCCTGGTGATAATCCTCCGCGACCGTGAACGTCTTCGAGTCGCTGATCTCGGTGACCAACGGCCGCGGCCACTTGCCGCTCTCGTTCACGCGGCGTTTGACGCGCTCGGCGGCCGCGTGTTGCTCGGGCGAAGCCGCGAAGATCACCGAGCGGTATTGAGGCCCCACGTCGTTACCCTGACGCAACGGCGTCGTCGGATCGTGCATGCGGAAGAACCAGTTCTCCAGCAGGTCCTCGTAGCTGAGCCGCTTGGGATCGAAGACGATGCGCACGGCCTCGGCGTTGCCGCTGGTGTCGTGGTGCATGTCCTCGTAGGTGACGCCGGCGCGGCCGCCCGCGTAGCCGACCTCGGTCGAGACGACGCCGGGGATCTTGCGGATGATCTCCTCCATCCCCCAAAAGCAGCCGCCCGCGAGCACGGCGGTTTCGAGGGTCGGCACGCAGCCCGGCTGCTCTCCCGCCGCGGGGCGTGCGCACGCGTTGTCCTCGGCCCCTGCCGCCGGTTCGGCTGCCTTCTCACCGAAGAGCGGCGCGTAGTCGCCGTAGCCGGCCTGCACCAGCTCCGCCGCGGGGATGAAGCGCAGCGACGCGCTGTTGATGCAATAGCGGAGCCGCGTCGGGCGCGGGCCATCCTCGAAGACGTGGCCGAGGTGCGAGTTGCCGTCGCGCGAGCGAACCTCGACGCGGCGCATGCCGTGGCTGTTGTCGGTGTGGGTCACGACACGAGGCTCCTCGACCGGTCGGGTGAAGCTCGGCCAGCCCGTACCGGAGTCGAACTTGTCCCGCGAGCTGAACAGCGGCTCACCGCTGGCCACGTCGACGTAGAGGCCCTCCTCATGGTGGTTCCAGAACCGGTTGTTGAAAGGCGGCTCGGTCGCGTCGTTCTGCGTGACCTCGTACTCGAGCGGGCTCAGCTGCTTGCGAAGCTCGGCGTCTGAAGGCTTCTTGTACATTTTGGTTCCGTCCACTTTCACGGCTGGCCGGGTAGCTTGGCTCTCGACTGTAACGCGGCCAGTTTCGCTGCCTACCTTGCGCTGGCAGCCGACAGACGCCAGCGTCATCAGCACCAGCGCCACGCTGCCGAGCCAGAGCCACGCCTGCCGGGTCGCCATGCACTGCTCTACGCGCCCCCCACCCCGCCGGTTACACCCCCCTTTTCACCCGAGCTTCGGCAAAATGCGCCGCGAGGGCGCTTCCGCCCGCTGTCGCCGAAATCCTGGGATCGAACGGCGAGACCGTCATGGGCACCGCGACGGTCACCCAAGAAGCCACGGTCACGAAGCTCAGCCGTCGGCGACGCGACCGGCGCCGCTAGCCATCTGCTGCTCGTAGAGGCGCGCGTAAAGACCGCGCTGCTCGAGCAGCGTGCGGTGGTTGCCGATCTCGACGATGCGGCCTTGCTCGATCGACACGATGCGGTCCGCCTTCTGGATCGTCGACAGGCGATGAGCGATGATCAGGCTGGTTCGCCCCTTGAGCAGAGGCTCGAGCGCCGCCTGGATCAGCCGCTCGTTCGTCGAGTCGAGCGCGCTCGTTGCCTCGTCGAGGATCAGGATCTTCGGGTCGGCCAAGATGGCCCGCGCGATCGCGATGCGTTGACGCTCCCCGCCCGATAGTCGGTAGCCACGCTCGCCCACGACGGTGTCGTAGCCTTGCGGCAGCGCGGAGATGAAGTCGTGGATCTGCGCCGCGCGCGCCGCCTGCTCCAACTGCTCGGACGTCGCGTCCGGGCGCGCGTAGCGCAGGTTCTCGGCGATGGAGGCGTGAAACAGGTACGTTTCTTGCGACACCACCGCGATGTGCTGGCGCAGCGTCTTCAGCTTGATCTGCCGGTAGTCGTGACCGTCGAGCAAGATGCGCCCTTGCGTGGGATCGTATAGCCGCAGCGTCAGCGCCGCGAGCGTGCTCTTGCCCGCCCCCGAAGGGCCCACCACCGCCACCGATTCGCCGGGCGCGATGTCGAGGTCGATGTTGGTGAGCGTGGGTGAGTCAGCACCGTAGGAGAAGCTCACGTTCTCGAACGTGAGGGTGCCCTTCACCTCCTCGAGCACCGTGGGGTTGTCTACGTTCTTGATCGATGGCTCGAGGTCGAGGACGGCCAAGACGCGCTCGAAATAGCCGTAAGAGGTGACGATGTCGACGTGCACTCCCGCCAGATCCGCAGCCGGCGAATAGAGCTTCTTCAAGAGCGCGACGAACGCGAGCACGGTACCAAGACCCACCTGATTGCGAATCACCAGGTAGCCGCCGACGCCGTAGACCAGCGCCGGCCCCAGGTCTTCGAACAACTTCATCAACATCTGGAACCAGCGACCGACCAGGTTCTGCCGCAGCGACGCCGACTGCACCTCGAGCGCCTTCTCGCGCAGACGCTGGGTCTCCCGCTTGCGCGCGCCGAAGACCTTGATCAGCAGCACGCCGGAGACGCTCAGCGTCTCCATCAAGATGCCGGTGAGCTCCGCCATGCGCGCTTGCGTCTGCTTCTTCAGCTGCTTGCGCTGCCGCCCGACCTTCTTGGCGGGAAACACGAACAGGGGCAACGCTGACAGGGCCACGAGAGCCAGGCGCCAGTCGAGCACCAAGATCAGCGTGACGGAGACGCTGAGGGTCAGCGCGTTTTGCACGAGCTTGACGAGGTTGTCTTGCAGGGCCTGGCCGATGCCCTGCACGTCGGTCAAGACGCGCGAGATGACCTCGCCCGGCTTGGCGTTCGCGAAGAACGCCAGCGATTGCCGCTGCACGTGCGCGAAGAGCTGCAGGCGCATGTCGTACATCACCTGTTCGCCGATCCAGGCGGCGAGGTACTTGTGGCCGACCCCGAGGAGGCCCGCGAAGAGCGGCCCGAGCACCATGCCGCCGCAGAGCAGCAGCAGCTCGGACACGTCATTTTTCGGGATGGCGTGGTCGACGATGCGCTTGATGAACAGCGGCGGGAGGCCGCCGGCCACCGCGGCCAGCGTGATGCTGCCCATCACCATGGCAACTTGGCGCCGATAGGGCCGGAAGTACTTCAGGATTCTTGAAAGCGTCGCTCGGTCGATGTCGACGGGACGCGGCGCCTCTTGCACCATGACTCCCACATTGTAGCCTGCCCCACGGCAAACCGATCACGAACCCGCGCTTTTTCTGCTAAAAGCGGCGTTCACGGCGCCGCGAGCGCACAAAGTTCCGCCGGCTCCACTCGCCGGCCACTCGCCGGCCACTCGCCGGCCACTCGCCAGCCACTCGTTGCAGCTCGCGGTTCGATGGGGCGAGGGCCAATCCGAACGTGTGTCCCAAAGCGAGAGGAATGAGGCCGCGAGCGGCCCGCGGTAGCGCATTTGTCTTCGCCCCGCCGAGGTGCGCGGCGACGCTCGCCAGCGCGCGCCCGGGCTGCGCCGTGACAGAGAGCTTGCGTCGAGCCGCACCACTCTCTACCGTTATAGGCTTGGCTATTGAGGCGTCCGAATGGCGCACGTCCGCGAAGCGGCGTGTTGATTGAGGGTCCATGGCACGTCCCCTCGAAGAAGGCACTAAAGACTCAGCGTTCGCGGCCCCCGGCCGGGTCCTGATCGTGGACGACCAGCCGGAGCTCAGGCGCTTGTTCAAGCGCAGCCTGAGCAAAGCGGGCTTCGAGGTGGTCGAGGCGTGGAACGGCCGCGTCGCCATCCAGCTCCTGCAGCAGTCCCGCTTCGACGTCGTCATCAGCGACGTGCGCATGCCGGACCTGAGCGGCGTCGAGCTACTGAAGGAGCTGCACGACCTCGACCCCGACCTCCCTGTCGTGCTCACGTCCGGGTCACCCGACGAGAGCACCTCGAGCGAAGCCAACCAGTATGGCGCCTTTGGGTACCTGATGAAGCCCGTTCCCTTCGACGTGATGCGCGACACGGCCGAGCGCGCCGTGCTCTTGCGCCGCGCCCGCGCCGAAGCCCGAGAGCTGTTCGAGCCTTACGCCAGCGTGGAGCGCTTGCGGGTGCCGCGCCGCCCAGACGGCGACGACGAGTAGCGACTGGAGCCGCAGTACGGTCCCCATGGCGGGCGGCGGGTTGGCGCCTGGGAAGGCCACTGAGCGCTGTCTCTACGCGATCGTCCAACCCCAAGGCTTTCGCAGGGTTGAGAAAAAGTTCCCATTTTCGACTGGGCGATGTCGAGATCGCGGCCGCGGCTCCGACATGGGAGTGTCGGCGCCTGGTGGGCGCTGGAATCGAGAGGAAAAAAGCAGATGAAATTCATGTTGATGATGAACGCGCCGCGCGGAAACGGAGAGTGGGCGGTGCAAAACTGGGCTCCCGAGGACCTGAAGGGCCACATCGGCTTCATGAAGAGGCTCAATGAGGACCTGAGATCAGAGGGCGTCCTCGTCGGCGCCGAAGGCCTCGCTCCCCCCGGCCAGGCCCGCATCGTGCGCGGCGGGAAAACCAGCAGCGCGCCCGAGGTCACCGATGGGCCGTTCGCCGAGTCGAAAGAGTTCTTGGCCGGCTACTGGATCGTGCACGTGGAGAGCGCGGAGCAGGCCTACGCGATCGCGGCCCGCGCCTCGCTGGCGCCGGGTCGCGGCGGCAAGCCCATGTACATTCCGATCGAGGTGCGCGAGGTGATGAGCGCACCGCCGGTTTGACACTCGAGTCGCGCGCTGGCGAGCACTTGCTGCGCGATTTAGCGCCACAAGTGCTCGCGGCGGTGGCCCGACGCTACGGTGACTTCGCCGCCGCCGAGGACGCGGTGCAAGAGGCCCTGCTCGTCGCCTCCAGCCACTGGCCGGAGCACGGCGTGCCCGACAACCCTCGCGCCTGGCTGATTCAGGTCGCAGCCCGGCGCATGACCGATCACATTCGGGCGGAGGTCGCGCGGCGGCGACGCGAGACCGAGCTCTTGGCCGAGGCGTCGCCCGCCGAGCAGTGGGTAGCGGCTCCCGATGCGGCGCCTGAGCCCGCGGGAGACGACACGTTGCTGCTGCTGTTCATGTGCTGTCACCCCGCGCTCACGCGCACCTCGGCGATCGCCCTCACGCTGCGCGCGGTGGGCGGCTTGACGACGGCTGAGATCGCCCGCGCGTTCCTGGTGCCCGAGGCCACCATGGCCCAGCGCATCAGCCGCGCCAAACAGCTCATCGCCAAAGCGGGGGGGCGCTTCGGTGTACCGACGGCCGAGGAGCGAGACGAGCGCCTCGAGGCGGTACTGCACGTGCTCTACCTGATGTTCAACGAGGGCTACTCTTCGAGCGAGGGCGCTAGCCTGCACCGCGTCGACTTGGCCGCGGAAGCCATTCGCTTGACGCGCGCCGTCCACCGCGTTCTGCCGGATGAGGGCGAGGTCGCAGGGCTCTTGGCGCTGCTGCTGCTCACCGACGCGAGGCGCGAGGCGCGGAGCGGTCCTGAAGGCGAGCTCATCCCGCTCGACGAGCAAGACCGAGCGCGCTGGGACCGAGCCGCCATCGACGAAGGCATCGCGCTGATCAGCCGCGCCATCGCCCGCGGCGCCGTCGGCCCGTACCAGCTGCAAGCCGCCATCGCCGCCTGTCACGACCAGGCCGCGCACGCGGAGGACACCGACTGGTCGGAGATCCTCGCCCTATACGGCTTGCTAGAGCGCATGACCGAGAACCCGATGGTGACCTTGAACCGAGCCGTCGCGCTCGCGATGGTGCAAGGACCGAGCGCGGGTCTGCGCGCGCTGGCTGCGCTCGACGCAGATCCGCGTGTCGCGGGTCATCACCGGCTCGCGGCCGTGCGCGGTCACCTCTACGAGCGAGCGGGCGATAGCGCGCGGGCGAGCGAGCTCTACCGCGCTGCCGCCGAGCTCACGTCGAGCACGCCTGAGCGCAACTACCTGCTCATGAAGGCGGCGCGGCTCGTGGCCGGGCGAGGCTAGCGCGCTTGCGCTTCCGAGCTGGCCGCGCCGTGCGCGACGTCTCGGGTACCGCTCAGAACCCGAGCGGCGCCTGCAGCCCGTCCACCCGCCTCATGTCGGGGCACACCTCGACGCTCTCGCCGTCGAGCGAAATCAAGCGCACGCCGCGGTCATCGGCGAGAGCGAAGCGTCCGTCCGCCAGCCACGCGCCCGCGCCCTGGGCGAGCGCGAGCGGCAACGAGCTCTGGAGCCGTGTGCCGCTCGTCGCATCGTCCAGCCGGGTGAGCCGCACCTCCTCCGGTCCGGGCATGGCGAACCACTCATCGGGGCCGAAAAGCCCCCAGGAAGGGGCCCCGAGCAAGCTCTCCCCTGTCTCACTGTCGAGCACACGCACCTCGCTCACGTCGAGGTGCTGGAGCGCGCGTCCGTCGGGGCGAAAGAAGAGCGGGCCGCTCTCGAGAGGCGACTCGCTCAGGCGGCGCTGCTCGCTGCCGTCGAGCGACGCGAGCACGATTCCACGATCGCTGAGCGCGACCACGGGGGCGGTCGGGGAAATCGTCGCGTGCCCGCGCAGCGTCCTGACTTCGCCCGCGCGGCTCACGAGCGCCGCGCCTCCCGGGGTGCTGGCCAGCAGCCACTCGCCGTCGGCGGACCAAGCGTGAAGCGTCGTGACGGCGACGAGGTCCGTCTCGGTGACGGCCGCGCTCTTGGCGTCGATGAGCGCCAGCGCCCGGCTCGAGTCGAGGACCACGGCGGCGGTGCGACCATCGCGGCTGAGCGCCAGCCCGCGCGCCACCGTGAGTCGCGCGGCGCGGCGCGTCAGCGTGCGCGGCGCGCTCCCGTCGCGCTGGGCTACGACCACCACGCCACGCGACAAGAACGCGACCCACTCTCCCGACCCCGACCAGTCGACCAGCGGCAGCTGCGGATGCTCGTCGGGGTCCGGCAGCGTCACGTCGAGCGGCGTGCCATGGCTGCCGTCGCCCGCCGCTAGCATGGGGAATCCTCCCGCAAAGTAGCCGAGCCGTTCGCCGTCCTCGGACCAGCGCAGCGACCCCAGCGCGACGTCTCGGCCCGCCAAACGCTGGGTCGAAAGAGACGGAGCTTCGATGACGTCGACGCCGTCGCGGCGCGCTACCGCCCAGTGCTTGCCGTCGGGCGAAAGGCGCCCTGTTTGCTCCTCGCTGAGCCCGAGCGCGAGCGCTCCTTCGGTGGTGCAAGCGTACGCCGCCACCGCGCCGCCTCCGACCGGGGGCGATGCCACCCCGAACGCGAAGGCCTGTCGCGGATCCGGCATCACGGGCTCACTCGGCTGCCCGCCGTCCTCGCCGGCAGGCACGAGGCGCGGACGCTGCACCGTTTTGCCGCAAGCAAGGACCAGCAGAGCGAGGAGGTAGACGCGCATCTCGTCTCTTCACGCCGCGGAGAGGCCGCGCTCGCCGCTGGTAAAGATGGCCGCGCAGTCGAGGCTGAACGCGCCAGGACCGCAGCGCTCGCGCAGCTCCGCCAAAGCGCGCTCCCTCACGCTCGCAAGCTCGTCCTCGGCCAGCTCTTCGCGGAGCAGCGCGAAGGGCGCAGAGGATTGCTCGAAACCTTGCCAGTATTCTTCGACGGACCCGAAGCGCGTCGCGCTCACGACGACGCGCGAGCCGACGTGCTCGAAGCCCACTGCCTCGAGCTCGGCGCTGCACACCTCGGGGATCTGGGTGGGCAGCGGACCCTTCGGACGCAGGAGCTCGGGACGAGCGGCCCGGAGCGCGCTCCAGCCGGCGCCCAGCAACGAATTTTGCTCGAGAGGAGCCCAGCTGGTGACGAGGGCGCGGCCCCCGGGCACGACCACGCGAAACATCTCCGCCAAGCCCAGCGCGCGGTCCGCGAACAGGAACACGCCGAACATCGAGGCCACGAGATCGAACGAGGCGTCGTCGAACGTCAGCTGTTGCCCGTCCATCACGTGCGCTTCCAAGTTCGTGATGTGCCCTCGCAGCACGTGGGCGTGAAGTCGGTCGATCATCGCGGTCGAGAAGTCGACGGCGACGACGCGGCGTACGCGCGGCGCGAGCTGAATCGCGAGCGTGCCCGGACCCGTGGCGATATCGAGGGCCGTCGACTCCGCCTCGGGCGCCAGCAAGTCGATCGCCGTCGCCACCAAGTCGGGGAATCGACCGAAAAACGCGGCGTCATAGCCGACCGCGACGGCGTTCCATGGACCTGGCTCGGTGAGCGGATCCTTGGGCGGCGGAACCGTTGAAAGCATGGGAGCCATCCTAAACCGTCACAGGTCGCCCCGGCGCGCCCCAGATCGAGCAACGCCGGCGCACAATTCCCAGTAAACGGTACGAAGCACCCACCAGACCGGCGGCGGCGGCGGAAATCGGCGAAAAAAGGCGGAGGCTCCCCCGCCAACGAGGCGGCTTTGCTACACCTTGGCTCTCTGCGCCGCGGACCGCGGCCACGCAGCGAAGCGGGTCGGCCATGAAGAAGACGTTCATCCTCGGGTTCGGTTTGATGGGGCTACTCACCAGCGCTGGCGCGAGCGCGCACGTCGACTTGGTGTCGCCGACGCCTCGACTCTTGGGCTCGTCGGCGGGCAACGAGCTGAAGAGCAAGCCCTGCGGTCAAAAGACCAACGCGCGCACCACCAAGGTCAGCACCTTCACGCCGGGCCAAAAGATCGAGCTCGAGCTCAAAGAGTACGTGCCGCACCCGGGCTACTACGCGGTGGGCTTCGATCCCGAAGGTGACGACGACTTGCCCTTCCCCCTCGACGAGAGCGTGGCCAGCGCCAGCAAAGACAACCCCGAATCGCTCGTCGACGGCAGCACCATCTTGGCGGTGAGAGCCGATCCGGAGAGCATGGATTGTTACGCCCAGCCGAACAGCTCGTGCACGATCTCGGTGACGCTGCCCAACGTGCAGTGCGAAAGCTGCACGCTGCAGCTCATTCAGTTCATGACCGATAAGTCGATCGCGAACGCCTATTACTACCAGTGCGCCGACATCGAG
>JAEYWK010000013.1 GCA_023431345.1 Pseudomonadota bacterium | reverse complement strand
AGCTCGCGCCGCCCCCCTCGCCTGAAGTGAATTCAGGCGAGCCTCCCCCCACGCGGCGGCTCTGCTCGGTGCTAGCTCGTGAACTTCGTTGCCCCAGCAAACCGTTTGTCGCTCTAGCGTCGCTTCGTCCGCGCCCGTCAATCGCGCTTGGGCTGCAGGAACAGGATCACGTGTTCATCCGCGATGCGCTCACGGATGACGACGGTGCCGTAGCGCTCCGCCGCATTCTCGACGCGATCGAGCTGCGCTCGCCCGGAGCTCACGATCCACATGCCGCGCTTGTGGCGTCGCAGCTGCTTCTTGAGCCCGGAGGTCAGCGTGCCCGGGTTCACCTTGCTGACCGCGAAGTTCTCCGCGAAGAAGCGCTCGTACTGGGCTTTCAGCTGTGGGTGGTGGCGCGTGTAGTAGGCGTAGGGAGAGTACGTGTGCGGCTCGAGCAGCAGCGGCAGCCGCTTCTGGCCCGGCTCCGCCGCGAGTTGCTCCTTCCGGTAGCTCTCCAGCTTGGCCATGATCTGTCGCTGGTAATGGTCACGCGTGAAGATACGCTTGTGTCCGTCCAGGTCGAACCCGTACGCGAAGCCCGGAATCAACGTCACGGTCAGGACCAGACCCGCGAGCAGGTGGCCTCTGCGCTCGCTCGTGGCTAGGTACTGAAAGCCGAGCACCGCCAGTGGGATGACGTAGCTGGCGATGAACAAGTTGGTCCTGAAGGCGCCGAGCGGCCATTTGCCCACGAAATTTCCGAGCACGACCACGATCAGTGGAGCGACGAGCACCCACAGCAGGTCGCGTCGGGTCTTCCACAATCCTACCAGGCCCGCTGCGACCATGCCGATCCAGAACAAGCGGTCCGCGCTGCCGAGCTCACGCGCCACGCGCTCCTTCATGTGACCGTATTGGTGCCAGAGTATGCGCCGGATACCCACGAATGCGGCCATGTCGCTGACCTTCTCGAGGGTCCACTCCACGCGACTGCGCTCATCCGACTTCTCGTAGAAGACGCCGTACTTGCCGCCCCAGTAACTCTCGGTCTTCTCCTCCTGCGTGACGTTGCTCAGCGCGAGCTTGTAAACGACGGCGCCCGTGCCGGCGCACAGAAGGCCGCTCGCCAGAGTCAACACGACGAGCTTCTTCTTGTCGCTGGAGCGCCACGCCAAGTACAGGCAGAGCAGCAGCATGCCCGGATACACGAACGCCAAATTGTAGGCGAACAAGAAGCCTGCGGGGAGGAACGCGAGCAACCCGTAAAACCAGCGCGCGTCGTTCGTCTGCCGATAGCGCAAGTAGAGCGCGATCGGCACGAGGTGCATGAACACCTCCCACGAGTACGGCTTGAACTCGTTGGCGTAATCGATGAGCCCCGGATGGATCGCGAACAGCAGCAGACCCAGCAGCCTCAGCCATTTGGACTGGACGAGCTGAGAGAGCACGTACGGGAACAGCGCGAGCGAGGCCAGCGCGCCGAGCGCCGGTAGCAGGCGAAACCAAACCTCTGTCGGCCCGAAAGCGTCGGTGAACACGCGCGTCAGCCACATGAAGCCGAGCGGGCGGATGCTCAGCTCCTTGAGCGGCTTCTCGAGGAGACGCATCGCCCACATCGACTCGTCGTACCAGAACGAAATTCGGTGGCCGAGCCAGCCGTTGATGCGGAGCCAGAGGCCGAACACCAGGATGGCCCCCGACGCCAACTCGAAGCCTCTCTCCCGCACCTTGGCGAGCGCCCCGAGCTCGAATCCTCCCTTGATCGTCCAGGCCTTCAAGACGCGATACCTTTCAAGCCGGCGGCGACGCCTTCCATGGCGCGTGGCTGGTGCTGCGAATGCCCTCGATCAAGAGCTGTTCGCGGGCGAGGGGCTCACGACTCTCGAGCCGGCGCAAACGCACCAGCAAATCCTCGAGGAGCCGACGGTTCGCCGCCAGCAGCTCGGCCAGCATCGCGACGAGGCCCACCAGAAACGCGATCAGGATCGACCCCGTGCCGATCAAGAGCGATTGCACGTGCCCCGACGCCGACCCCCGGCTCAGGTAGAAGTAGAGGAACCGGCCCCATGTAACGAGACCTATCAGCAAGAAGGCCAGCGCGATGCGCGAGAAGACCTGCACCGGCTGGTACATGGCGTAGGCCCGCAGCATCACGCCGCCTGCCTTCTTCAGGTAGTCGGGGATCGACTTGAACAAACGCGACTCGCGCGTTTTGTCGTTGGTGCTGATCTTCACGTTCTCGATCGCCATGCCAGCGCGACCCGCCTGAATCACGGTTTCGAGCGTGTACGTGAAGCGGTTGTGTACGAACAGCAGCAGCGCGGCCTTGCGGCTGATGGCGCGGAACCCGCTCGGCGAATCACTCACGCGTGTTGCGGACAGCCGCCTCACCACCCCCGAGCCCCAGCGCTGCAGCGTCTTCTTGATCGGGGAGAAATGCGCGATGCGATCGGTCTGACGATCGCCTATCACGAGCTCCGCGCGGCCGGCCAAGATCGGCTCGACCAAGAGCGCGATGTCCGCGCCCCGATACTGGTTGTCGGCGTCGGTGTTGACCACGATGTCGGCTCCGAGCCGGACCGCGGCGTCGACGCCCGCGACGAAGGCACGGGCCAGCCCGCGATTGTGCGGGAATCGCACGATGTGGTGCACTCCCAGCTCGGCGGCCCGCTCGGCCGTGCCGTCGGTGCTGCCATCGTCGATGATCAGGACTTCAATCTCGTCGACGCCGGGAATGCTACGCGGCAGATCGGCGATGGTCTCGGGTAGCGTTTGGCGCTCGTTGAGACAAGGGATCTGGATGATGAGCTTCACGACCTACCCACGGGAAAGCGACTGCGCAGGCTCGTAGCAGGGGTTCTAGCGACCCGCAATCGGCGCAGCAAATTGCCCGGCCGCGCGCCTGGTTGCCCGCGCAAAACCGCCGAAACCGGGCGGTCAGTTCTTGTCAAGCAGCAGGATCAGGTGCTCGTCGTGCACGCGCACCTCCTTCAAGACACGCGCCTTGCTCTTGGCGAACTCCTCGAGCGCATCTGCGGCGCTGTCTTTGGAGGCGACCACCCAGACCGGCTCGCGACCGCGCAGGCGCTGCTGCACGCGTGACACCAGCGAATTCGAGCCGACCTCGTCGACGGCGAAGTTTTCGCGAAAGAACTCGCGGTAGCGCGGGCCGACGACGGGGTGGGTGTCCAGGTAATAGGAGTGGGTCTCGTAGCTGTGCAAGTCGAGTACGAGCCGAGCACGCGGGGCGTCCGGGCGCTCGCGCAGCTGCGCGCTGCGCAGCTCGAAGAGCTTCTCGAGCACCTCGCGCCCGTAGTGATCTCGCGTCCAAGTTCGTTTGTGGCCGTGCCAATCGAAGCCGAACAGAAACCCCGGCACGACGCAGGTGAGCAGCACCGCTCCTACCAGCGCCCGCTCGCGCAGTTTGCTGGCTCCCGCCAGCAGCTGGAGGCCGAGCAGCGGCAGCGGAAACAAATACACGCTCATGAACATGTTGGTGCGGAACGCGCCGAACGGCCATTTACCGAGCGCGTTCACCAGCGCCAGAACCGCCACGGGCGCGGCGAACAGCAGCAGGTGCGGGCGACGGCTCCGTCCGAGAGCGGCCAGGCCCGCAAGGGATAGGCCGATCCACAGCCAGCGATCGATCGAGCCGAGCTCGGCGGCGGCGCGCGCGGGCAGCTCTCCGTAGGGCTGCCACAGGTTGCGGCGTTGTCCGATCAGCGCCGCAAAATCTCCGCACTTCTCGAGGGTCCAGTCGACACGGCTCTGCTCCTCGCTCACCCGGTAGAAGACGTCGTACTTCTTGCCCCAGTAATTTTCGGCCCGCTCCTCACGGGTGATCTTGGACAGGGCAAGCTGGTAGATGCCGCCCGCCACGATCGCGCAGAGCGCTCCCGACAGCAGCGTCGCTGTCACCAGCTTGCGGCGCTCGGTCCCGCGCCACGCGGCTCTCAAAGCGAGCAGGAGCAGGCCGGGGAACGCGAACGCCATGTTGTAGGCGAACAAGAACGAGAGCGGCAGGTAGGCGAGCAGGCCGAGCAAGACTCGGCGATTGCCGGTCTGCTCGAAGCGTAAATAGAGCGCGATCGGCAGCAGGTGCACGAGCACCTCGAACGAGTACGGCTTGAACTCGTTCGCGAAGTCGACCAAGGCGGGGTGGATCGCGAAGAGCAAGACGAGCAGCAGGCGCAGGACGCGCGAGCTCAGCAGGCGGGACGCCACGTACGGCATCAGGCCGAGCGCGGCGAGGGCAGCGACGTTCGGCAGGAAGCGAAGCCAGGCCTCGGTCGCGCCAAACGTCGAGACCAAGAGGCGGGTGAGCCAGACGAAACCTATCGGCCTGATACCGAGCGACAGCAGTGGCCAGCTCACGAAGCGCGGCGCCCACAGCGCCTCGTCGAGCCACAGCGAAATTCGCTGCAGCAAGTAACCATTTTCTCGCAGGAACACGCCCAGCGCGAGCGTCGCCGTCATCGCCGCCCAGTACAGGCGCACGTCAGGGGGGGCGGACTTCGCTGCCTGCCAAGAACGCTTAGCGAAGGCCTGCATTTCAGCGGCGGATGCTGGCTCCTTACCGGCATTTTGTCTAGGCTGCGCGCGCTTCACTCTCGGTTCATGATCTCGCGGCTCGTCTCCTCGCCTCGCGTCCAGCGCCTGCTGGCCGCCGTAGCCGCGACGCTCGTGTGCGGCGCGGGCGTCTACCTGCTGGGGCGGCGGCTGGACGAGGCCTACCCCGTCTCCGAGTGGTTGGTCTGGCGCCTCGCTCCGATTTGGGGCTACGCGCTGCTGTTCAACGCCAGCTGCGTGGCCTTCGGGGCCTTCGCTCTGCGGCGCCTGCTGGGAGAACGCGAGCTGCCGGCGCTGGAGCGGCTCTTGGCGTCGATGATGCTGGGCCTCGTAGGGTTCGTGCTCGCGCTGTACGTGCTCGGATTTGCGAGGTTGTTCAAGCCCGCCGTCGCGCTCGGCTTGCCGCTACTGCTGCTGGGGCTGGGCGCGCGAGATGGGGCGGCGCTGTGGCGTGAGCTCGTCGCGTGGCGCTCGGCCATCGCTGCGCCGAAGGTCGTCGAGCGCGTGCTCGGTACGCTCGCCGTCTTGGGCGGCGGAGCGGCGCTGGTGTTCTTGTACCTGGAGGCGCTCGACGTCTCCGCCATCAACTTCGACGCCTCGTGGTACCATTTCCCGATCGCGCAAGACTACGCGCGCGAGGGGCGGATCCTGCCGTTCCCCGGCGAGAATCACCGGGCGTACCCGCACCTCACCAGCATGCTGCACACCTGGGCGCTGCTCGCTCCCGGAGTCGGCGGCGCATCACAGCACTGGATGCTGTCGCTCCACCTCGAATTTGGGATCGTGGTGTGGCGCGTCGTCGGCGGCGCGACGCTCGCGCGCTTCTTGCTCGGGGGACGCGACGTTCGTGGGCTGTGGGCAGGGTTCTTCCTTTTCCCCTCCATCTTCGTCTACGACCAAGCCATCGGCGGCTCGGCCGATCACTTCCTCGGTTTCTTCGCCGTGCCCATCTTCCTGGCCACGGCGCGCGCCCTGCAGGCCTTCGACGTTCGCTGGTGCTTGCTCCTCGGTATCGCCCTCGGCGGGCACGTGCTCGTGAAGTACCAGGGGGTCTACCTGTTCGTGGCGGTCGGGCTGATGGTAGCGGGCAGGCTGGCTTTTCTGTGCGCGCGCGGCGCGTGGCGTCAGCGCCGAGGGGGGCTCACGTCTGCCGACGTGTCGTGGCGCCTGCTGCTGCGCGGCGTGGGCGCGCTCACGCTCGCGTTCACGTTGGTCAGCGCGGCTCATTTCGGTAAGAACGCCGTCTTCTACGGCAACCCGCTGTACCCTTTCGCGCAGAAGGTCTTCAAATCCAGCTTCCCCAAGAAGCAGCCCGGCTTTTACACGGAGACCCCAATCCGCGAAGCTTTCGAGCCTAGGGTGCGCGGGGTCGAGCGCCAGCTGTGGGCGTTCAAGAAGGTGTTCACCTACTCGCTCGAGACGGCGAACCGGAACCTGACCAAGCACCGGCCCTACATGGGGTCGCTGTTCTCCCTGCTGCTGCCGTGCGCGCTGCTGCTGCCCACTCGGCGCCGCTTCGGTCTGGTGACGGGGATCACGATCGTCGCGTTCCTGCTGTGGGCCAACACGGCGCCGAACGATCGTTACCTGCTGGCCTTTCACGACTTGTGCATCGGCACGACGCTGGCGTTGATGGTCGGCGTTTGGGAGCTGGCCTGGCCAGCTCGCCTCGGCCTCGTTCCGCTCGTCGCCCTCCAGCTGGTGTGGGGCGGGGACGCGATGCTCTACTACGGCCGGAAGCAGCTGGACGCGGCGCTCGACATCGTAGCGGAGGGCTACGACGGCAAGCACGAAGGGCGGCTCGCGGCGCGCGGCACGCAAGCGCAGGTGACGCGCGCTACCCCAAAAGACGCGGTGATCCTGGCGCGCAACTACAAGAGCCTGCTCGGGCTGGACCGGCTCGTGCTCAGCGATGTCCGCGCCGCGCAAGATTACATCAGCTACGCTCACCTCGAAGACACGCGCCAGCTCTACGATCTCGTCAAATCACGCGGTGTCACGCACTTGCTGCTGCCCAAAGGCCAGCGCAGGCCGGAGCGCTGGAACAACACCGTCTTGTTCACGGATCTGTTCCATTACGCGGAGAAGCCTCGTCGAATTGGTCGCTTATGGTTGGCGGAGCTCCCCCCAACCCCACCTCCGCGCGCGCGACCGTATCTCGTCGTCTGCTCCGGCCTGCGCGGCGTCAAAGACGGCGTCTACGCGGTCGAGCAGCTGGACTTCGACCCCCGCGGACCCGAGCGCTTCAGCCCGCGTCCGCGCCCGCGCCTGCCGCTTTCGGAGGCTCGAGACGTGATCGGCGATGTCCAGGCCCTCCTCGCCCGCCGCCGCCCGAAGGGCCTCGGGGAGACGGAGCTCGCGCTGTTCGAGTCGGTCGAGTCGTGGGACGGCGACGAGCTTTACCTGCGACGTCGCTGAGCGCGAGGGCCGAGGCGGCGGATGGCGGCCGCTGCCGAGCCACGAAGCGAGCTCCCTCGTCCTCGAGCTCGCCCTAA
Source organism: Pseudomonadota bacterium (assembly GCA_023431345.1). Lineage (GTDB taxonomy): Bacteria > Myxococcota_A > Polyangia > Polyangiales > Polyangiaceae > PMG-095. Next base: position 24,323 of record JAEYWK010000013.1, on the reverse strand, counting down.
GCGCTCCCTAAGCGCCAGCGAGCTCCAGCAGCGCCTCGATCACCCGGTCTTGATCGGCATCGGAGAGCCCCACGTAGAGCGGCAGGCTCAGCACTTCACGCGCCGCCTTCTCGGTCTGGGGCAGAGTCAGGGCGCGGGCGCCGAAGACGGGCTGCTGGTGCAAGCCGCGGCGGTAATGCACCTGCGTGGGAACGCCGCGCGCGGCGAGCCCTTCGGCGAGGGCGTCGCGGCGCGGGTGGCGCAGCGTGTACTGCGCGTAGACGTGGGTGTTGCCGGGCAGCACGCCCGGTACCTCGAAGGTCCCGCTGAGCGCTCGTGAGTAGCGCTCGGCCAAGCGCGCGCGCGCCGCGAGATCGGCCGCGTAGTGGGGGAGCTTGGCGAGCAGGACCGCGGCCTGCAGTGTGTCGAGTCGCGCGTTCGTGCCGACCAAGCGGTGCTCGACGCGATCCGTCGAGCCGTGGGCGCGGAGCGCGCGCAAGCGCTCCGCCAGCTCGTCGTCGCTCGTGAAGATGGCGCCGCCGTCGCCGTAGCAGCCGAGCGGCTTGGAAGGAAAGAAGCTCGTGCAACCGATGCGCGTGAGCGAGCCGCTGGCGCTGCCCCGCCTGGTGGCGCCGAAGCTCTGCGCGCCGTCTTCGATCACGCTCAGGCCGTGAGCGCTCGCGATGGCGGTAATCGCCTCGAAATTGGCGGCCTGTCCGAACAAGCTCACTCCGATGATCGCGCGCGTGCGGGGGGTGATGGCGCGCTCCAGCAGCTCTGCATCGAGCGTGAAGCCGGCTGGCTCGATGTCGATGAAGACGGGCTTGGCGCCAACGAGGCACACCACTTCGGCCGAGCTGATCCAGCTGAACGCCGGCGTGATGACCTCGTCACCCTGTCCAACTCCGAGCGCACGTAGCGAAAGCTCGAGCGCTTGGGTGCCGTTGCCGACGCTCACGGCGTGCCTGGCCCCGACCACCTCGCGTAGCGCGAGCTCGAGCTCGAACACCTCGGGCCCCATGATGAACTGCGCATGAGCCAAGACGGCTTGCATGCGTCGCTCGATCGCGGCGGCGTAGCGGGCGTGAGCGAGCTTCAGGTCGTTGAACCGCACTGCCTAGAGCTCTTGCCCGGAGTCGAGGGCCGTCAGTCGATCGCGGCCGTCTTCTCCGAAGCGCTGCGCCGTCTCCGGGCAGAGCCAGAGGCCGCTGCCGGCGGGCTGCAGGCGGTGGCCCTGCGGGCTCATCCAACCGGCCCGTCGCGCGGGGTTGCCGAGCATGAGCGCGTAGTCGGGGACATCGCTGGTGACGACGGCGCCCGCGCCGATGAAGCAATGGCGCCCGAGCGTCACGCCGCAAACGACCGTACAGTTCGCTCCCAGGGTCGCGCCGCGCTTCACCAAGGTAGGGCGGTACTCGTGCTTGCGGCTGATCGCGGCGCGCGGGTTCTTGACGTTGGTGAAGACGCACGATGGGCCGACGAACACGTCGTCCTCCAGGGTCACGCCGTCATAGAGGGACACGTTGTTCTGCACTTTCACGTCGTTCCCGAGCACCGCTCCACCGGCTACGAACACGTTCTGGCCCAGGCTGACGCGCTCACCGAGCCGCGCTCCCGGCATGACGTGGGTGAAATGCCAAATCTTGCTGCCAGCGCCGATCACCTCTGCGTCGACGACGGCGCTCGGGGCGGCAAAGTAGTGAGCGGGGGCTCGCTGACTCACCCGCTCCCCGTCGCGTTCGAGGCTGCGCTGCGCCATGTCGAGCACTCTCAGCACGCGCAGACCCTCGTGACCGTCCGTGCGAGGGCGCGAGCCCGTCGCGCAAGACGCTAGAAAGTGTTGGCACTCGAGCAGGAGGGGCTCACGCGGCTCCACAGAGACCGCCTCGAAGCACGAATCGGCGCTGGCCACCGCTGCCGGATCGAAGCGCAGGTAGTCGCGGCAAACGAGCAGCTTCTCCGGCCAGGGCCGCGTGTCGTCGAACACGGCCATGCCCGCCGTGCCGACGATGGTCAGCTTCTGCTCCTTCAGGGGGCTGAGCCAGCTCACGTGCAAGTGAGCGAGCTCGCCGGTATCGTACTGAAGCACGGTGAGCGTCGTGTCGGCGACGCCGGGCTTCAGGTGAGCGACGCCGACGCAGCGAACGGACGTGGGCAAGCGGTCGTCGAGGAGCGACAGCACCAGCGAGACGTCGTGGGGAGCGAAGCTGTAGAGCGCGTTCTCGTCCGAGCGGAAGCGCCCGAGGTTCAAGCGATTGGCGCTGATGGTGAGGATGCGCCCCAAGGCTCCGCTTCTCACCAGCTCGCGCAGCGCGTCGATGCAAGGGTGGTATTGGAGGAGGTGCCCGACCATGAGCGTGCGCCCCGCCCGTTCGGCCAGCTCGACCAGCGTGGCCGCCTGCCCTGCGTCGAGGCACATCGGCTTCTCGACCAGCACGTCCTTGCCGGCGGAGAGCGCCGCCTGCGCCAGCTCGAAATGAGTCGGCGACGGGGTGGCGATCACCACCTTGCGCACCGCAGGATCCGCGAGCACGTCGCTCGTCGAGGTCGACGCGGCGGCCTGGGGAAAGCGCGAGCGCAGCGCCTCCGCTTCGGCCGCGCCGGGCACCGCGATCACGCGCAGCGCGCCGAGCGCTTCGAAGCAGCGCGCCAGATTGGTGCCCCATCGCCCGGCGCCAATCAGCGCCAAGTCACGGGAGGAGGAGGGCTGGGCAGGCATCGGCTCGGGGAAGACGAACGCGCGGGCACCATGCCCCAGTTCAGCCAGATCGTCCACCAGCCGCGTCGCCCGCGCCGATCGAGAACATAGGCATGCGTCGACGTATCGGCTATGGGAGCGCTGAAGGCTCGTCGAACATGAAGCTTCCCCCCGGCACGAAGCGCTGGTTGCGCTGGGGCATCGCGCTCGTCGCGATGCTGGCCGTCGGCAAGCAGTTGGTCTCCGACCCGGAGCCGCTGCGTCGCATGTGGGGAGTGGGGCCCGCGACCCTCGCCGCGATGTGCTCGCTCGTGGTGCTCAATCAGGCGCTGATGTCGCTGCGCTTCGCGCAGGTGCTGAACCACATGGGCGCGCCACGCTTGAGCTTCGGGGCCTGGTTTCGGCTGACCTCGGTAGGTCAGATGCTGAACCTGTTCGTGCCACAGCTCGGCAACGTGTACCGGGGCATGACCCTCAAGCGAGACTACGGCGTGTCGTATACGACGTGGGCGACGGGGCTCGTCTCGTTCGTATGGCTCGACATCGTGGGTGGCGTCTTGATCGCGCTCACGGCGATAGCGCTGCTCGACCCCGGCTTGAGGTTTGCCGGCGCCCCGGCGCTGCTGCTGCTGCTGTTGGGATTCTGCGGCGCCTTCTTGGGGCCGATCGTGGCCGCGGCCGTGCTCGCGCGCGTGCCCTCGCGCGCAGGCTTCGTGGGGCGCGTGCAGCTCAAGCTGACCACGCTGCTCACGACGGCCAGCGCGGCCGCGCGCTCGCCGCGGCTCATGCTCCGCTTCTTCTCGCTCAACGTGGTGACGACGGCGGGGCAGACGGCAACGTTGTGGTTCGCGTTCCAGTCGGTGGGCGCGGAGATGCCGGTGTCGGGCCTGCTGCTCTTTCAGATCCTGATCAAGATCAGCAACCAAGTCGTGATCACTCCGGGCAACCTCGGTATCACCGAGCTCGCGTATGGGGCGCTCGCTCACGGCGCGGCGCGCACGGTAGAGCAGGGGCTGGCCGTCTCACTACTGCTGCGCGCGGTTAGCTCGGCGATGGTGGTGCTGCTCGGCTTCTTGGCGGGCGGCGCCGAAGCGCTGTTCGGCGAGCGGCGCGCGCAGCTCGACCGTGAGCTCGGTGAACGCGCTCAGGGCTCCACCACGACCGAGAAGTAGCTATCGGCGACGAGCTGGCTCAGCCGCCACGATCGGGCGACGCGGCGTTCTTCAAGACGGTACCCGCAGCGCGTCCTGCCAAAACCGCACCCCTGACTCGAGCGAGAGTGAGTCGCGAACATCGAGCGATCTCTGCCGTAGCTCGGCGTAGTGCGCGGGATCTCGCGTCAGCCGCTCGATGCTGTTCGCTAGGGCGTGGGCGTCCCCGACGCCGACGATGTGCCCGTTCTTCTCGTGCTCGATCCAGTCGGCGATGGTCCCGACGTCGGTGACGATCGGCACCAAGCCGGTACACAACGCCTCGATCATCGCGAAGGGTACGCCTTCCCAATCGGAGACCAGCGCGAACAGCCGCGCCCGCCGCAGCACGGCCTCTACGTCGTGTCGAAAGCCGAGCAGCGACACGACGTCTTCGACCCCCCGCGCCTTGATTTGCGCTTCGAGGCCGGGACGCTCGGGCCCCTCACCGAGGATAGCGGTGCGCACCACCAGCCCTCTCTGCTTCAGCTCGGCCACGGCATCGACCACCACGTTCATGCGCTTGCGTGGGATGAGGTGGCCGACCGAGACGAGATCGAAATCGGCAGCGTCTTCGGCGGGCTGGAAGCGCTTGGTGTCCACGGCGTGGGGCAAGACGCGGATCTTCTCGGCGCTGACGCCGCGCTCGACGAGCCCACGGCGCATACGCTCACCCGTCACCGTGACGAGGTGGGCGCGGTTGAGCATGCGCAGCGCTGGCGCAGCCAGCGGATGCATCGCGCGCTTGAAATCGAGCCCGATGAAGCTGACGCAGGAGGGCACTCCATGCAGGCGAGCGGCGGCGAAGCCGGCTGCCCCCCAGGGCACGGGGTTGAAGCCGAGCGTGAAGTCGACCGTCTCGCGCCGTAGCACGCGCTCCGCAGCGCGGACCATGCGGAGACCTTCGGTCGCCAAGCTGCCGGCCGGGAAGTTGACGTTGCGGATCTTCGGTAAATCTGCCGAGAGCGGCGCCTGTCGCACCACGACGATCTCTTCCACGGCGTCGTAGAGCGTGAGCGGCAACAGGTAGCGCTCGAGCAAGTTCGCGGGCAGCTTGGCGGTGCAAAGCAATCTCAAGATCGGGCTCCGAATCAGCGGGCAGGAGGTTCGCAGTTAGCGGGCAGCTTTTCCGTCCGCTCGACGATGAGGCTGGGTACGCCTGGAGCCGCCAACAGGTGCTTCTTGGCTTCGGTCACGACGAGGGCGCAGCCGCGCTCCACCCACTCTTCGACCTGGCCCTGGGCGTAGGCTGCGGGATCGTGCAGGACGTAGGAGTACTTCTTGCTGTCCTTGACGACCTCGAGCATGTCGGGCAGCGCGCCCTGCTTGGCGAGCGGTGAGGACATGATCTGCGCTTCGTTCAGGTAGACGCCATAGATCAGCTTGAGCGGTCGGACGCGGCGCTCCTCGTGCTCGCGGCGCTTGGATCTCTGCATGACGATCGGCAGGTTACGTCGGTAGGTGTCGTTGACAATCCGGGAGATGCGGCGCGTCTCCGCTAGCGCGCTTTCCTGGGACGGATCGCGCGCGCCGTACTCGACGAGCCCCACCAGCAGGCAAGCGAAAATCCATGGCGCGGCGCCAAATCGAGAGCTGGGAGAGAACCACGCGCGCACCCGCTCCGGCACGCGCTCCCGCCAGGCTCGCCCGAGCGACTCGTGCACGAATAGGCCGATGGCGATCGTCATCAACCCCGTCGTCGGCTCGAAGTAGCGGGAGTAGAAGCGCGTCCAAATCACGAGCGGGTCGAGGCTGCGCACGAGGAAAGTGAGGAAGAACAGGAACGCCGCCGGTAGCAGCACGACGACGCGAGCGCGCTTGTCGCTCGAGCCGACGATCCAGATGCTCGCCGCCGCCCAGGTCCACACCAGCATCTGCCAGGCCGGTTCCAGGCGCGTGAAGCGATCGAACAAACCCCAGAACGTCGTTCCTCTGATGTCTCCGTGCGCCTCGCCCACGATGGCGAAGCGGCTCGAGTAATCGGTGAGCAGGCGGAAGCCGAGCGTCTCGAGGGCGATGAAGCCGAACACCAGCAGCGTGAACCAGACGCCGTCACGGAATCGACCGCGGAGCAGCCATACCCCGAGCGCTGCTCCCGGCAGGAACAGCAGGTTCGACTCCTTGATCAGGTAAGCCCAGATGAACGCGGCGGCCGCGCCGAACAGCCACGGCATGCGCCGCTCGGAGCTGGCGTCGTGGTACCGAGTCAGCAAGTAGCTGAGCACGACCAGGGCGGTCGCCCCGAAGGCATCGGGCAGGATCTGCGAAGCCCCGCGGTCGATGCCGGTGAACACGCTCAGCAGGATGGCCGCCACGACTCCGGCGCCGCGCCCGCCGAGGCGCCGCGCCGTGAGGTAGACGAACGCCACCTGAAGCGCGAACGAGGCGATCGGCCACACGTAATAGACGCTCGCGTGGCGACCGAACAGGAGCTGCGCGAAGAACAACGGCACGTTGATGCCGAACCGCGCCATGTGGTGCGTCCAAATGCCGTGACGAAAGCTGTTGTCGTGGAACCACTGTCGCACGAAGTTCCAGCGCATCACCTCGTCGTCGTAGTACTCGATGGGCTGCAGGCGCAGCAGTCGCACGGCGACGCTGAGCACTACCAGAGAGAGCACGAGCGCGACCTCGTTCAGGTCGATGCGCGCCACCAGTCGCTCCCAGGTTGCGCGCCCGCGGCTCACGGTGGCTGGGGAAGCCTCGCCCGCGCTAGAAATCTCGGCCATCCGGACGGCTCCTTACCACGTCGCGCAGGGGCCGAGGAGCGCGTTTATGCGGTCAACGGCGCACGCGCGGCGCGCGCGTCTCCAGGTAGTCGATGAACCACTCGGCGACGTCGACCTTGTCTGCGAGCAGCTGGCGATGCTGAGGGGCCAGGCTGCTGCGCAGGCTCGGCTCCGAAAGCCAGCGGTCGACGTGGGCCATCAGGGCCGCAGCTCGATCCGGGTGGTACGCGAACGTGAGGCCGTAGCGCTTCTCCAGCTCCGTCAAGTAGGCGAGCCGGCCCGTCCACGACGACACGCGCAAGCTGGGGGTGCCGAGCACCGCGGCCTCTGCAGCGACGGTCTGGCTGTCACCCACGAGCAGGTCGGCGAACGCGAGGGCGTCGTGCAGCTTGTCGGGTGGTAGCGGGAATTTCATCGCCGCGAGCTCGTCGGGCAGCGTGTCTTCGCTGCTCAAAAACACGCGACCCTTGGCGCGCAGCTTGTCAATCAGGGTTCGCTTGGCCGCTAGAGGTAGGCCGCCTTCTCCCAGGTCGTGGCTCGCGACCATCGCCACGAAGCGCACGATGAAGTAGCGCTCGCCTTCACTCACACCGAGCGCGGACAGGACCGACCTGTCGGGCGTGAAGTGGTTGGGATGCAGGTAAGCCGTCTGCTTGTAGCCTGGATATTTGACGTGCCGCTTGCCGTAGTCTTCGTCGCTACAGTCCGGCGTCGTGATGACGTGGGCGAACGGGGCCGCCGACCAAAAATGAATGCCGGCGGCTTTGCCGTCGTCGGTGTCGAAGATGGCGGGTATGCCCAGCGCTCGCCCCGTCTGCGCCCCCGCGGGGTTACGGGTGACGATCATGTCGGGCTTGAACTGCCGAGCGACGCGCGCCAGCACCAGGTCGCGCCGCAACAGCTCGCTGCCCATGCCGAAGAGCGACTTCTTACCCGAGCGCCCGACCGTCTCGTAGCTGAAGCCGAGGCGATCCAGCAGCGCCGTGGTCACGTCCTTCTCGCGGGCTACGATGCGAGTCTCGTGTCCTCGCTTGGCGAGGCCGGTCAGCATGTGCTTGAAGAAGTGCACGTGCGCGGGGTGCACGATGTCGAACAAGAACCTCATGCCAAAAACCGTCGGATCGCGGCCGCCGCGCGCTCGCCGGCTTGGCCGTCCCACAGCGCGGGGATGCGCCCTCGCTTGGAGCGCCCGGCCAAGATCTCGGCGACCTCTCCGGGCAAGACAGCGGGGTCGGAGCCGACGAGCTTGTTCGTGCCTTCGGTGATGGTGATCGGCCGCTCGGTGTTGTCGCGGACGGTCAGGCAAGGCACGCCCAGCGCCGTGGTCTCTTCTTGCACGCCTCCCGAATCGGTGATGACGACCTTGGCCGCGTCTTGCAGCTGCAGAAAATCGAGGTAGCCGAGGGGCGGGCTCAACAGCAGCCCCTGCGCCTTCAGCGCCGCCTCCGAGATCTGCTGCGCCTCCAAGCGAGCGCGCGTGCGCGGGTGCACCGGGAACACGACCGGTAGCTGCTGGGCGAGCGTCTTCAGCACGTCGACCAAGCGCGCCAGGCGCGCGGGGTCGTCCACGTTGGAGGGACGATGTAGCGTCGCCAGCGCGTAGCCTTGAGCGGTGACCCCGAAGCCCGTGAGGGCGCCACCCGCTCGCGCCTTGTCGATGTGCGATGTCACGGAGTCGATCATGCAGTTGCCGACTCGGACGATGCTCCGCGGATCCGCACCCTCTTTGAGCAGGTTCTCGTCGCCATCGGGGGACGGCGTGAGGTACAAGCTCGTCAAGCGGTCGGTCACGATGCGGTTGATCTCTTCCGGCATCGTCCAATCACCGGAGCGGAGGCCGGCCTCGAGGTGCGCCACCGGGACCCCGGCCTTCGCGGCGACGACGGAGCAGGCCAGCGTCGAGTTGACGTCGCCCGCGACCACCACGAGGCGAGGCGCCTTCTCGGCCACCAGCTTCTCGAAGGCCAGCATGATGCGGCTGGTCTGCTCGGCGTGGGTGCCGGAGCCGGAGCCGAGGTGGATGTCGGGGGAGCGCAGGCCCAAGTCCCGAAAAATAGAGTCGTTCAGGTGCTCGTCGTAGTGCTGCCCGGTGTGAACCAAGAGGTGCTGGAAGCCTCCTGAGTCCTGCCAGAGCGCCTTCACCACCGGCGCCATTTTCATGAAGTTGGGCCGAGCCCCGACCACGTGCAGCACGTTCTCCGACATTGGCTGGCGCAACGTAGCACACAATCGTATAGGGTCGCCCCGTCGGCCCGGGCTGGGCCGGGGTTACTACAGATGAAAGTCTCAGCGGTCTCGATAGTCGTCCCCTGCTACAACGAACGCGCGGGGCTGCCGCTCCTGCTCGATACCTTCGACGAGAAGCTCAAGGCGCTGGGGATGGACGTGCAGTTCGAGTACGTCATCGTCGACGACGGTTCGACCGACGGTACCGGCGATTTCCCGCTGCGTCCCGGTATGCAGGTCGTGCGTCACGAGTTCAATCGCGGCTATGGCGCCGCGCTCAAGAGCGGCATCCGCGCCGCGAGCCACGACTGGATCCTGATCATCGACGCCGACGGCACCTACCCCGTCGACCGCATCCCGGATCTGGTGCGAGAAGCCGAGCACTGCGACATGGCCGTCGGCGCGCGTATCGGCCAGAACGTGAGCCACTCGATCGTGCGGCGCGCGGCCAAGTGGCCCATTCACAAGCTCGCCGATTACCTCGTCAACCGCCACATCCCCGACCTGAACTCGGGCCTGCGCATGTTCCGGAAGGAGCTGGCCATGCGTTACATGCGCCTGTTCCCCGACGGCTTTTCGTTCACGAGCACGATCACGCTCGCGCTCATGGCCGATGGCTGGCGCGTTCGTTACATCGCCATCGACTACTACAAGCGTGAGGGCAAATCGAAGGTCAAGCCGGTCAAGGACGCGATCAACTACTTCACGCTCGTGATGCGGATGATCCTGTTCTTCAACCCGCTCAAAATCTTCTTGCCCCTCTCGTTCGCGCTGTTCCTCGCGACCACCGCTTCGCTCGGCTACGATCTGTATTTGCGCGATCTGAACGAGCGCACGCTGATCCTCATGATTGGCTTCTTGCAGATGACGCTGCTCGGGTTCTTAGCCGACCTCGTCAATCGGCGCGGCGCCGGGTGAGTCGAGCTTTCCCGCCGCCGGGCGGCTGTGTCCGTCAGACTCAATAGCTGAAGGAAGCCCACGAAAGTCGGACAACCAGTCGCCCGATGGTCCGGGCACCTGCTAGGTCGGGGCTGAATGCCTACTGGCGCATCCAGCGGCGAGCCTGGGTCCGCGCCCGGTGAGCGCGCGACCCAGGCTCGGCCAGGTTCTCTGGCAACGGCCCTGCTGGCGCGCCTTCGCGCCGTCGAGCTCGACGAAGCGCTGATCATCGTCGTTACTGACTCTGTGCCTCGTGGTGCGCTTGCTGTGGCTGCGTCCCATCGAGGTGTACTGGGACGCGGCGGCGAAGTGGCACTTCGCTCGTCAGTGGTCTTACGCGAACGATTTTTCTCACGAGACTTGGAGCCATCACATGGCTCGGCTGGGCGTGATCGCTCCCACGCACTTGGTGCAGCGGCTGTTCGGCACGGCGACACGGTCCTTTCACGTGCTGCCGCTAGCAATGTTCACGCTGCAGACGTTGTTCGTCTACCTGGCGTGCCGCCGGCTCTCCGGGCGCACGGCTGGGGTGCTCGCGGCGTCGTTCATGTCCCTGTCGACGGCCATGAACCGCACCGCCTCGCAGCTGTTGCCGGACGGGATGGCGGGGGCGGCGGTAGCCATCGCAGGTTATTGCCTGGTGCGTTTTCACGAAGCCGAGGGGCCTGTGCGTCGGCGTTGGTTGGTCGGCATGGCGCTTTCATGCTGCTGGGCCTACGCGATGAAGGAGTCGTGCGCGCTGCTGCTTCCGGGCGCTGGCCTTGCCGTGCTCCTCAGCCGGCGCAATTTCAAAGAAGCCTTGCTTTTTGCCGCCCTGATGGCGGGCTACGGCGCGCTCGAGACGCTCGGTTTCCGACTGTTCACGGACTACCCGCACCGCCTCGCCGTCGTCCAGGTGAAGCACGGTTACTACCCTCCCACCACATTCTTCGGCCTGCTCGATCGCTTCCGAAAGCTGGAGCCAGCGGGGCAGGTGCTGTTCTGGACGTGGCTGACGGGAGCGCTCTACCACGTGGGCCACCCCGACAAGCGCCGTCGCTTGCTGCTGATCCTGCCGGTCGGCTTCATTTTCTTCCTCACCTTCTTGGTGCGCCGCATCGATCCGTTGACCGTGTGGCAGTCGGCGAAGCCGCGCTACATGGCGCCGGTCATGGGTGTGATGGTGGTGGGCGCGGCCGTCTTCGTGGCCGAGTCGCTGTCGCGCACGCTGGCCCAGGTTCACTGGCGGCCGCTAGAGGGCCTGCGCCGCGCGGTGGCGAGAGCTCCCGGGCCGTTGACCTTCTGCTGGTGTGCGATGCTGGGGCTCATCGTCTATCGGTCGGAGCGCGAGCACCTGGCGGAGCACCCGCTCGTCACGCAACCGCGCATGGCCCGCATCTTGAACGACGCTTTTCGTCGCAACCTCCCGATCATCGAGGACGCCCGCAACGTTCGCGGTTTGAACACCACTTATGGGGTCTTCCTACAGCCGAAGTACCTGGTCCAGTCCGACGTCGCTCACGATGGGCGCCTCCCGAACATTCAAGAGGGCGTTCGCTTTACCCGAATCGGGAATAAGAAGAAGCACGCCTATATCCTGCGTGACGCGACCAAGTACCGCGGCCCTGAGCTGACAGACCTCGTCCGCTCCGGCTGCGCGGTGGTGGTGAAGGCGCCCGGCGCCCTGAAGCTGAACGTCGACGACAAGCTGCCAGAGCGTTGCCGCGCCCCGCGCGGCAAGGTCATCCCGCGCTGACGCGACCGGGGGGGGTCGCGCGCGGCCACAGCCGCGGCAGCAGCGTCAGCGGCGCAGGGATCAAGATGAACATCAGCTCGGCGACGTGCAGCGCGAGCGCGGCTGCGAGGGCGGTGCTGAGCGGTACTCCCACCAAGTTGAGGCCCACGCCGATCGAGCCCTCGAACACGCCGAAGCCGCCCAGCATGTAGATGGGCAGCATCGACACGACGACAGGGAAGCTGTAGGCGAACACGCAGTCGAACACGGGCAGTCTCAGGCCGACGCCGACCAAGGTGAAGTAGCCGCACACGTAGATTAGCAACCAGCACGAAATGGTGAGCGCCAGCACCCGACCGAGCAGCCTGCCGCTCCGCAGCTTGGCGAGGGAGCGCAGCACGTCGCTGGCGAGGTTGAGCGCGCGGTTCAGCCAAGCTCGTCCCGTACGCGCGCGCAGCGCGATGAACGCGGCCAGCGCTTCGGCATGCCGGATCGCCAGGAGCAGCAGCAGCGCGCCGACTAGTGGCAGGAGCGCGAGGTAGCCGAGCGGCACGCCCCGCAGCGTCGAAGCGCTGGACAGCGGCAGCGCCAGCACCGGAATGACGAGCGCCGCCAGCAGGTCGAGCACGCGCGCCCCGAGCAGGGAGCCGACGTTGTCGCCGGGCTTCACGCTGCCACTCTTGTGGACCATGTACAGGTACGATGCCTCGCCGGCGCGCAGCGGCAGGAACGTATTGAGCAGGTTTTGAATGATGACGGTGCGCAAGAACGTGCCGGCCGGAATTTGGTCACCCGTGAGCGCGCGGAAGCGCCGGGCGCGCAGCACGTTGGCCGCGAAGTAGGCAGCGAAGCCGAGCGCGAGATAGCCAGGCTTGCCCTGCTTGCTCAGCGCCACGAGGTCGGCCCATTTCAGCTCCGCGAGCACGAAATAACCGATGACCAGCGTCGCGAGGAGAGCGGCGACGAGTGAGACGACCTTCCTCGACCTCATGACGGCCTCGCGTCGTTCAGCGACGCTCGGCGCGAGCACGCACCGCGTCGTTGCACACCTCGAGCGTCTCCTTGGCCATGCGGTCCCACGAGAACTGCGCGGCGCGCGCCAGCCCGCGCTCCCGGTACGTCTGCCACAGCGCGTCGTCGGTGAGCAGGCGCTCGAGCTGACTCGCGACTTCTTCGGGGCGGTTCGGATCCGCGAGCAGCCCTGCGTCGCCCACGAAATCGATGGCGTCGAAGATCTTGCCCGAGACGGTGGGGATGCCACAGGCCATGGCCTCGATCGTGGGCAGGCCGAAGCCGTGGCGCGAAGGGAACACGAAAACGTCCGCGCTCTGGTAGCGACCCGGCAGCTCTTCATCGGGAATTCGTCCCAGGAACTCGGCCCGATCGTCGATGCCGAGCTCCGTCGACAGCCGCTTCAACATGTCGAGCTCGCGCCCGCGGCTGCCCATCTTGAGCTCTACGTTCGGCACCCGCTCGCGCAGGATCTTGAACGCACGCAGCACCGTGTCGGCACCCTTGGCGCGCACGGCTTCACCCAAGAAGAAGATGCGACGCGGCTCGTTGCGCTCGACGGCGACGGGCTTGAAGCGGTCGTGATCGATGCCGTACGGCACCACCACGACCTTGTCCGGGTCGATGCCGAAGCGCTCGACCACCTCTTGTTTGGTCGACGGGTAGGCCACGATCAAGCGATCGCTCTTCTTGCAAGCCAGCTCGATGCTGCGACGCTTGAAGAAATACTTTACCGCCCAGTCGTACTGACCCTCGCCATACGCGAAGGGCAGCATGTCTTGAATGATGGTGACGACCGGCTTCTTGCCGAACAAGATGGCCCACTTGCCGCTCATCGCGTGCACGGCGAAGAAGCAGCGCGCTCGTTTGGGAGCGAAGCGGAACGGGAAGGCGATTTCTTTCAGGATGCCTTCGGCGTGCGTGTGCACGTAACCGGAGTCGTAAATTTCGAGCTCCTCGCCCAGTCGCCGCAGACCCTTGATCAGCTCCTCGTTGTAGCGATCGATGCCGCGGTAGGGGTACTTCTCGAAGTCCCAAAAGTAGGGGTGGACGATGACCCCGAGCGGCAGAGCGCTCTCTCCGTTGGCAGACATGTCGGGGCGAGGTCAGAACACGGCCGCGCCCGCGCTGAAATAGGGCTTCGAGGGCGCCGAGCAAGCTTCCACGGCGGAGCGATGGCCGGCCCGCCCGGTCCGGGCTAAGGTGACCCGCCTCGAGCCCAAGGGTCTTTGCTTGTCCGTATTTGGCGCCTATTCCCAGTACTACGACCTCCTCTATCGCGATAAAGACTACGCCGCCGAGGTCGCCTACATCGCATCGTTGATTGAGCGCGAGCGCCCCAGCAGCAAGAGCGTGCTGGACCTCGGTTGCGGGACCGGACGCCACGACTTCCTGCTGGCGGACCGCGGCTACGAGGTGGTGGGCATCGATATCTCCGCCGACATGCTGGCCGTCGCGGAGGCCGAGCGCGGCCTTCGTCAGGCCAGGGGCCAGCGCGCGCCCCGCTTCGCCCCAGGCGACGTCCGCAGCGTCCGGTTGGGCGAGCGCTTCGACGTCGTGGTCTCGCTGTTTCACGTGATGAGCTACCAAGCGAGCAACGCCGACCTGCTGGCCGCGCTCAGCACGCTGCGCGAGCACGTGCAGCCGGGGGGGCTCGTGCTGTTCGACGCCTGGTACGGGCCGACCGTGCTCACCGATCGCCCCGTGGTGCGAGTCAAACGGCTGAAGGGCGAAGGCTACGACGTGACGCGGCTCGCCGAGCCGGTGCTGCATCCGAACCAGAACCTGGTCGACGTCAACTACCAGATCATGATCGCGGAGCACGGCAGCGGCCGCACCCAAGTGCTGCACGAGACGCACCGCATGCGCTACCTTTTCGTGCCCGAAGTTCAGCAGCTGCTCGACGCCGTCGGGTTGCGCTTCGAGCGTGCTTGTGAGTTCGGGACCGGCGCTGAGCTCGGTTTCGATACCTGGAATGTCTTGTTCGTGGCTCGGGGCGTGTAGCTCGCCACGATCCGGAAGGAGTCAAAGTGCACGGTCTCGAGCGCATCACCCACGGCGACCAGCTCCTCGCGATCATCATCCGCGCGGACGCGAAGCCGGAGAAGAAGTACAACTTCATCACCGACCCGCAGAACCCCTTGCAGCTCGGCGTCTCGAAATACGATGGCGGCGAGATCATCCCCTCGCACGCGCACCTGCGCACCGAAGTCACGGTGCCGAGCGGGCAAGAGTTCATCCTGCTCACGGCCGGCAAGCTGCGCGTGACGCTCTACGACGCCAGCACTCGCGACCCGCTCGCGACGTCGGACCTCGCGGCGGGAGACATGATCCTGCTGGTCTCCGGCGGGCACGGCTTCGAGGTGCTCGAGCCCTGCCAAATCGTGGAAGTGAAGCAGGGGCCGTACCTCAGCAAAGAAAAAGACAAGGTGGTTTGGAACCCGTGAACGAACTTTCGCAGATCGCGGTGTGTGAGCCTGTCATCTCCGGGCGCGAGCTCGAGTACGTGACCGACGCCATCAAGACGGGCTGGATCTCGTCGAGCGGCGGCTACGTGGACAAGCTCGAGAGAGCCTTCGCCGACTACCTGGGCGTCTCCAGCGCTGTCACCACCACCTCCGGCACGGCCGCGCTGCACCTGGCGCTCGTCGCGGCTGGCGTCGGGCCTGGCGACGAGGTGATCATCCCCGCCTTCACCATGATCGCGACCGCGACCGCGATCTGCCAGACGGGCGCGCTGCCGGTGCTGGTCGACGCCGACCCTGCGACCTGGAACCTGGACCCGGCCCAGGTCGCGCGGAAGGTGACGGCGCGCACCAAGGTGCTGCTGCCCGTGCACGTGTACGGCCACGCGTGCGACATGGACGCGCTCGCGCAAGCGACGGCGGGCCGCGACGTCATGGTGATCGAAGACGCCGCGGAGGCCATCGGCTCCGAATACCGCGGCAAGCGCTGCGGCGCGCTCGGCAAGATGGCGTGCTTCAGCTTCTTCGCGAACAAGCTGATCACCACCGGTGAGGGGGGCATGGTCGTGACGAGCGATCCGGAGCTGAACGCGCGCCTCCGCTACTACAAGAACTTGTGCTTTCCGCGCTCAGGGCCGCGTCGCTACCTGCACGAGGACGTGGGCTTCAACTACCGCATGCCGAACTTGCTCGCGGCGTTCGGGCTCGGCCAACTCGAGCGCGCGGACCAGTTCCTGGCTGCGCGCCGCGCCAACGCGCAAGCATACAACGAGCTGCTGCGGGGGGAGCGCGGCGTTACGACTCCACCCGAAGCCGACTACACGCTCAGCTCGTATTGGATGTACAGCATCCTGATCGAAGACGACTTCGGTCTCACGCGTGATGAAGTGATGCAAGGGCTGGCCGCGGCCAAGATCGAGACGCGCCCGTTCTTCATCTCGATGCACCGTCAGCCCGCGCTCGCCAACTATGGGGTGGACGTGAGCGGCGCATATCCGGTGACGGACGACCTCTCGCGCAAAGGCTTGTACCTGCCTTCCGGCTCCGGTCTTACGCGACCGCAAATCGAGCGCGTCGTCGGCGCGCTGCTCGCTCTACGTCGCTGAGCAGCGCGAGCCAGCTTTGAGGCGCCTCGCGCAGGAGGCGCCTCAAAATGCGCGCTTGCCCTTGGCTTCGCGGCTGATCAGCTCGAGGTCGGCCTTGGCCATCAAACGGCAAAGGTCCTCGAACTTGGTCTTGGGCTCCCAGCCTAGCTGGCGCTTGGCGAGCGTCGGATCTCCCAGCAACAGGTCGACCTCCGTCGGCCTGTAAAACGCCGGATCGATGGCGACGCGGCGGGCTCCGCTGGCCGCGTCGTAGCCGGCCTCTTCGGCGCCCTCGCCGCGCCACTCGAGCTGGATGCCGAGCGTCTGGAAGGCCAGGGTCGCGAACTCGCGCACGGTGTGCGTCTCACCGGTGGCGAGCACGTAGTCAGCCGCGCTTTCCGGCTGGAGGGTACGCCACATGCCCTCCACGTACTCGGGCGCATAACCCCAGTCGCGCTTGGCGTCGAGGTTGCCCAGCAGCAGTGTGTCGAGCAGGCCGAGCTTGATCTTCGCGGCGCCGAGCGTGATCTTGCGCGTCACGAAATTCTCCCCGCGGCGGGGGGACTCGTGATTGAAGAGGATGCCGTTGACGGCATAGATCCCGTAGGCCTCGCGGTAGTTGATGGCGAGCCAGTAGGCGTAAAGCTTGGCGACCGCATAAGGGCTGCGCGGGTAGAACGGCGTCTGCTCGTTCTGTGGCACCGCCTGCACCTTGCCGTAGAGCTCGCTCGTCGACGCCTGGTAGTAGCGCGACGTCACGCCCGTTTCACGGAGGGCTTCGAGGAGGCGCAGCGCGCCGACCGCGTCTACCTGCGTCGTGTACTCCGGCAGCTGAAACGACACCTTCACGTGGCTCTGGGCGGCCAGGTTGTAGATCTCGTCCGGCGCGACGCGCTCGACCAAGCGAGCGAGCCCGACGCCGTCGAGCATGTCGCCATAGTGCAAGAACAGGCGCTTCTCGAAGAGCTCCGGGTCCGCGTAGGCGTGCTCGATACGGGCGCGGTTGAAGGAGCTGCTGTGGCGGACGATGCCGTGCACTTCGTAGCCCTTTGCCAGCAGCAGATCCATCAAGTAGGACCCGTCTTGACCGGTAATGCCGGTGATCAGCGCCCTCCGCACCTTGGCCATCGTCATGGGAGGCGCCGGCATAGCACGCGGCCTGGGGGGAGCCAAAAGACGCTCGGCCCGCGAGAGTCGCGAAAAAGTTCCGCAACTGGCGGTCGCCTGCGTCCGATGGGGAGGCATGCATCTCGAACAGGGAGTGAGCTCATGACGACCAGAATCGGTACAGGCGGCCCTTCCACGGGCGTTTCAGCTTCGAACAGCGCTCCGCGCGTGACGGCGCCGCCCGGGCAGCCGTTCAAGGCGATCATGGGCGCGGGGGCCGCTGCGGTGCTGAGTGGAGCCGAGCAAGCGATGACGCGGCTGCCCGGCGGCCCCATCCTGGCGGCGGCGCTGCGCCCTGCAGCCGGCGCCGGACCAGGCGTCGACACGGGCGCGGGCCCGGCCAGCGGCGTCTCCGTCAGCCCGGAAGGCGCGGCCGGCACCGCAGGCCTAGCGGGCGGGTCCACGCCCGGGGCCGGGGCTGGCGACAGCGGCATCGAGTCTGCGCTCAGTCAAAGCGCCAACCAGAACCTCTACTTCATCGAGATCCAAGAGCGAATCAGCGCGGAGAGCCGCAGCTACTCGGCCATCTCGAACGTGCTCAAGGCTCGGCACGACACGGTCAAGAACGCGATCGGCAACATCCGCTGATTTCAGCTAAAGTCGGCTGACGAGAGCGAGACCCCATGAGCATCGACGGCATTGGCAAGCGGGGTGGAGTCGCGCCGGGAGCTTCGCTTCCCGAAGGCCCCAGCGCGACTGGCTCGTTCGAGGTGGGGGCGCCCCAAGCCCCCGCCGCCGCGGACGCGGTCACCGGCTCGAGTGACGCCTTCGCGGCCCTCGAGCGGGGTGAGATCGGCGTCGAGCAATACCTCGATGCGCGCGTCGAGAGCGCGGTGGCGCCGCTGCTGTCGCGCCTTACGCCCGATCAGCTCGAGTTCGTGCGCGCCGAGCTGCGCTCCGCTCTCGAGACGGATCCGGTGCTGGTCGAGCTGGTACGCAAGACGACGGGTAGCGCCGCGCCCGGCGCATGACGGCGCCGCTGTTTCGTTGGCTGGTCGAGCAGCCGCTGGAGCTCGGTCGCCTGCTCGAAGAGCATGGCCTGACCAGCGCGCTCGCGGACGGCCGCGTGTTCGTGGACGGCAAACGAGCCGGCGTCGCCGCTCAGGCGCTGCCGCTGGCCGCCTGCGTCGAAGTCTATGCGCCGCGCCCGCGCGCTCGGATCGAGATCCTGAGCGAGGCGGACGGGGTACTGGCGGTGCACAAGCCGGCCGCGCTGCCCACCGAGCCGGATCGCAGCGGCGCCGATTGCGTGCTCTCGCAGCTCGCGAAAGCGCTGCGCGTCGAGGTCGCGGGCCTGTTCGCGATCTCTCGGCTCGACGTCGGGGTGAGCGGTGTGCTGCTGGTGACGCTGGGCTCCCGTAGCCGTGAGCGCCTGCTGGCGGAGCGCGCGCAGGGCCGGCTGTTGCGGCGCTACCTCGCCATCGCCGCCGGCGTGCCTCGACCCGAGCGCGGTGATTGGCGCGACGCGCTCGGCTCGGGCCCTGGTCGGCGCGCGGTCGGCGGGCGCGACGCACAGAGCGCGCACACGCGTTATCACGTCGTCGCCAGCGCTCGGCCGCTCGCCGCCGCCGCGGAGCGCACTTCGCTGCTCGCGCTCTCGCCCGTCACCGGCCGCACCCACCAGCTGCGCGTGCACGCCTCCGCCCACGAGGCACCGCTCTTGGGCGATCGCAAATACGGTGGGCCTTCGCGCATCACGTGGCCCGACGGCTCCGTGCAATCCTTCGGGCAGATCTTGCTTCACGCGGCCTGGGTGGAGTGGGGTCCGGCGGAGCAACGCCGCCGCGTGACCTCGGAGCCGGTGGCGGCGCTGGTGGATACGTGGCTCGCGCTGGGCGGCGAAGGCGCGGACATCCAGCGCGCGCTCGACTGAGCTTCGCGCCGGGGCTAGCGTGCCCTACCTCGTGGCAAGCTCAATCTTCTCTTCGCTGCTGGTCGTGACCGGGCTCGCGGCCTGCTCGACGGCGCGCTACTCGACCGAGCCCGGCGCCCCTTCAATCATCGTGCCGGCGCTTTTCGCCGAGGGCTCGGGTGAGCCGGGCAAAACGGAGCCACCAGCCCCGAGCGCTGCGCCCAGCCAAAGCGCTGCGCCAGCTGCGCCAGCTGCGGATTTCGTGAACGTCGAGAGGCACGCGCCGAAGCCGAGCACCGCGCCCGATCCGACGGCGCTGCGCATGGCCGAGCAGGTCGAGTACGAGCTGGAGCTGAAAGAGGGGAAGATTTCGGTCGTGTCGGTCAAGCCGCTGAAGCTGTCGTCTCCGATCGTAACGCCGCGCCGCATCGGCCGCTACGCGATCGAGCTGAGCATCGGTCCCGAGCTGCTCGAGCGACTGCGCTTCGACTTCCCGGCTACCGCCGCCGACGATCCGGTCGCGCCGGGCGAGAAGCCACCGCTCTCGGCGCCGCTCACGCTCTCGGCGCGGGCGATCGCGCGCGTGAAGCTGCGCGTGCCTCACAGCCCCCGTGTGCGCCGCGCGCTGCTCGTCGATCGCGCGCTCGGTACCGCGACCGAGCTCGACTGGCCGCTGCCAGAGGTGCCGCGAGCGCCGAACGCCCCTGCGTCTCCCGCTCCGCCGCCTGCGCTGGCGCCGTCATCATCTTCGAACGCGCCGCTTCCGACGCCGCCTGCACCCTGACGTGGGGAGAGCCTGACTCCAGGCGGTTGACGGACTTCTCGCGGAGCCGTTACTTTGTCATCGATGGGCTCGGGCCAGCGTGCGTGGCGGCGGGGGAGCGGACGAGTGACGGCGTTCGCGCTCGCGGCGTGCCTCGGCGCGTGCTCGGGGGAAGGCGACTTCGATGCTCGCTTCGGCGGCGAGGCTCGGGAGAGCCAGCACTACCGCTATCGCTACCAAGCGGATGACCCGATGGCGTGCGCAGGGGTGCTGGCGTCGCTCGAAGACTACGGCGGCATGGTGGCGGAGCTGCTCGGCGTGCGCGAAGACGAACGCACGCTGACTTCGTACTACAAGTACCCATCACGAACGGAGTTCACGGCGGCCAAGGTTTGTCGCAGCACCGCTAGCGCTTGCACGGACAGCACCGACGTGTTCGCCCCCGTGCCGCTCGCCGGTCACGAGCTGGTGCACAACGTCATGGCCAAGCGAACCGGCACCGATATATCGCTCTTGCTCGCCGAGGGGCTCGCCAACGCGCTCACGTGCGCGCCGCACTCCAAGCCTCGCGACCTCACGTGGGACTTCCGGCAGTTCAACAGCCGCCCCGACGAGCACGACGTCGCGCAAGCTGGGCGGCTGGTGCTCGGCCTGTTGCGCCACATTTCGCCTCCCGAGCTGCTGTCTCTGATCGACGCGACGACCCGCGACGACGACCCCGCGCGCGTCCGCGAGCTGCTACTCGAGCGGCACGGAGTCGACCTCGACGAAGTCCAGCGTGAGCTGGAAATCGACGGAACGGGTTCGTGCGTGCCGCTCTACGCTTGCGCTGGCCAGCCGCTGCCCGTGGGCAAGAGCTCGCTCGGCTACGACTGCCGCGGGCCGCGGCCGGCCTCCTTGCCGCTCGAGCACTCGGCGCTCAGCGTGCGGGTCATGGATGCGCGGGTGCGGTTCATGCCCTGCTCGTGGTCGCAGCCGACGTCGCCCTTGGCCGGCCTCTGGCCGTGGTACGCGATCGGCAACGTCTACTACTGGCTCGAGCAGCCGCGCGCGCCGCATGCGCTGTGGTTGGATGGCGCCGAGGGCTACGAGACTCCGCTCGAGACCGACATCGACCTCGCGCCCCTCTCCGGCGTCTTCGCCGAGCAGTGCCGGCTCGACCAGGCCCAGCCGATGTCGCTGACCGCGCAGGTGGCGATCGTGCTCGACGGACGCGCCCCCATCGCGCACTTCCCGCTCGCCTTCAGCGAGCCGGCTCAGCTCGTCGTGTCGTGGCAGACCAGCACCGATCCCGATTTGATGCGCGCCCCATCGCGCCCCGTATCGGTGTCGTATTGCCGCGCTTGTGCCGGCGACGTCGCCACGGACTGCGCGGCGCTGAAGAACCTCGAACAATTTCCGCGCGTCGACGTCGCCGAAGCGGGCGTGCTCGTCGTGCGACCGAGCGCGCCGCTCGCCCGCGCCGCCGTGCTGAACCTGAGCTTGCGCAGGCCGAGCCAATGAACGGCCGCGCCAGCTCCGCCCGAGCCAGAAAATCGGCTCGACCCTAGGCTCTGGGCTCGAACGGCCCCTGCGCGGCGCGCGGTAGGGTCAGCGAGAGCCCGAAACGAGCCTGCGAAAAAGAGTCTGGCGCTGGCCAAAACAGCCCGCGCCCACGCCGAGAGACCGTAAGCCCTCGCGGCGCGTCCAATGTTGGTGATTCTGGGCGTTACTCATGCAAATCTCGCGGGTCTCATGAAGTGCGATGCTTGCGGCCATACCAACATCGATGGGGCGCGCTTCTGCGCGAACTGTGGCGGCTTGATGCCGGTCGAGCCCGAGAAGGGCCAAGACGCGATGATTGGCCAGCTCATCGGCGGTCGTTACCGCGTCACCGGGGTGCTCGGTGAAGGTGGCATGGGCATCGTCTACGTGGGCGAGCAGCAAATGGGCTCGACGGTGCGTAAGGTCGCGATCAAGACCTTGCACTCGCACCTGTCGAAGGATCCGTCCGTGCTGGCGCGCTTTCACCGCGAGTGCGGCACCGTCGCGCAGCTCGAGCATCCAAACACCATCAAGTTCTACGACTTCGGCGCCACCGCCGATGGCACCCTCTACATCGCGATGGAGTTCGTGGCCGGAAAGCCTCTGGCCGACGTCGTGCAGGCGGGGCCCATCTCGCCGGATCGCGTGATCAAGATCATGCGCCAGGTGTGCGGCGCCCTCGATGAAGCGCACATGCAGGGCATCATCCACCGCGATCTGAAGCCCGAGAACGTCGTGCTCACCAACCGCGCCGGCGAGACCGACTTCGTGAAGGTGCTCGATTTCGGGATCGCCGCTCGCACCGAGTCGGCCGACGCCCAGAAAGAAGCCAAGCTCACGCAGCAGGGTATGGTGCTCGGTACACCGCCCTACATGAGCCCCGAGCAGTTCACGGGCAAGGCGCTCGACGCGCGCAGTGACATCTACTCGCTGGCGGTGATGTCGTACGAGCTGCTCACGGGCAAGCTCCCGTTCGAGGCCGACACGCCGTGGCAATGGGCGACGCAGCACATGACCGCGCAGCCGATTCCGTTCGAGGTGTCGGCGCCCGCGAAGAGCATCCCCGAGGGCATGCGCAAGGCGATCTTGCGCGGCCTCGCGAAAGAGCGCGAGCAGCGGCCCAGCACAGCGCGCGAGTTCTTCAGCGAGCTCTCGGACGGCGGTCGCATGACCGTCGAGGCGAACCCGGCCGAAACCGCCGCCGCCGTTCGCACTGGCACCGCCGCGATGGAGCAGGTGCCGGCGTTCACGAGCGGCCCCGCTCACGCCGCACCCTTGGGGGCACCGCACCCGCCGACGCCGATGGCGGTAGCGGCCGCGCCCATCGCGCCTCCACCCGTCCGCCACACGGGCGGCGGAGGCGGCAGCGGGAAGGGCTTGATCTTCGGCCTCGTCGGCGTGGGCGCCGTGCTGCTCGGTGCCATCATCATCATCGCGATCCGCTCCAACAAGCCGGTCGACACCGACTTGCCGCCCATCGCGCTCGGGCAACCGACCTCGTCCTCCACCGGCGTGGTCACGCTGCCGCCGGAAACGCCGACGCCGCCCGAGCCCACGCCGCCCGAGCCCACCGCGGCGGGCGGCACGGCCCCCACCCCCGAGACCGCGAAACCGGCGACTGGCAAGCCCGCTACTGGCACGGGTACGACTCCCGCGAAGCCGCCCACCCCGACCGGCGACGGCTGCGCCGCCTGCATCTCGGCCGCGTCTTCAGGAAACGCCGCAGCGGCCGCGAGCGGTTTCAGCCGTTGCACCGACGAAGCCAAGAAGGCTCAGTGCCGCTCGCTCGTGGCGTCCAACGCGCCCAGCGCCGTCAAGTTCGCCGCCCTCAACGGTAACTGCGCCCAGGCCAAAGCCATTGCTTCGGCGGCAGAGTCGATGGGAGCTAAAGGCGCGGCCCGCGGGCTGAAGGGCACGAGCTGCGAGTAACCGTCGAGACTTACGGAGAAAAAGCCAGGTTCCGCTGAGGTTGGAAACCCAGCTTCTGGCCGTTCCCTTGACGGGTCGGGCTCTCTGTTCTTAACTGAGGACCTCAACCCGGACATGGCCACCTGCCGTCCACCAGTTATCGAAGAAGCCTGCCAAAATCGCTTGGCTTCTAGCGTTGTGCGCAGAGGGGAGTTCTGCGGGCCATGGCGCGTTGCTTCGCGAAGGTTATCCCCTGAATGACTAGCCGAATGAGCTGGCCCGACCTCTGTAAGTCGGAGCGTTACAAGGGCCTCTGGGTAGCGATCGACAACTGTCGCTACGACCAATCTACCCGTCAACCCGTCGAGGGCGACGTGGTCGACTCCGACGAGGAGCTGTCCGAGCTGTGCGCGCGCATGCGCGAGGCCGGTCGCTCGTCTTGCACCATCGTTTTCTGTGAAAACGCCGTGTACGTGTCGGAGCCGGCGAGCACGAGGCGCCCAACGGCTGATCGGCGCGCTGCCTCCTGACTCACCGAACCTAAGACAATACGTCTCAACCGCCAGGACCATTCCTTCGAATGCCCTGGCGGTTTCGCTTTTGTGCGCTCGCGCAGCTCGTCAGCCTTCGCTCGTCGCGCTCGGCTCCGCGTGGGCCCTGCGTCCGGGCTTCAGCGCACGATCGGCTTCACGACGGCTTTGCCGTCTTTGATCACGACGTCGAACTCGATTTTGCGGTTCTTGTGCTGCTCGCGCAGCTTCGCTTCCGTGGCGCGGATCGACTTGGCGAGACCTTCGAAGGAGACGCTCGCCTCCTTCGTTTGCTGCTTGGCCTGCTGAAGACGCGAATGAAGCTCGCGGAGCCGAGCGTCATCGACGGCACCCGAGCCAGCGAGCGGTTTCGGAGCTGCGGCGGGGCGAGGCGGAGGTGCGAGGCCGGCCGGCTTGGCGGCGGCAGCAGGGACTGGCTTCGCAGGCGTGGGCGCGGCGGGCGCGGCCTGAGGGGCCGGCGCGCGCACGGGCGTTTCGGGCTGGGGAGCGGCCGGGGCCGGAGGCCGAGCGGGGATGCGAGGC
>JAEYWK010000004.1 GCA_023431345.1 Pseudomonadota bacterium | reverse complement strand
ACCTCGCGCTGCCCCACCAGTTCCCCCGGTGCACCCACAGCAGCGCCTTAGTTCCTACCCAACTGTCATAGTTGACTACATGTGGAATTGCCTTGTGCGGCCACTCGATCGAGGTGTAATCCTGAGAAGTTAATTCACTAGAAGGAGTTCGCGCGATGCGTCAGATGAAACATCTCGTTGGGATGGTGCCCGTGCTGATGGTGGCACTTATCGGCTGCAGCTCGGCCGATCAGTCAACCGAGCGGGTCGGAGAAGCTAGCGCGGCGCTCACCACGCAGACCACGCGCCTGGGTGTGAGCAGCGAGCTCATGCCCATCGACGAGCCTCCCTATCCGGCAGGCATCGCCGCCAGCGAAGACACGTTGTTCATCGGCTCTCCCTTCGAGGCGCGCGTGCTGGCTTACTCGCGCGAGACGCACGCGCTGATCGGCGAGCTCCCCGCGCCGCCCAACGGCTTCGTGTTGCCGTTCATGCTCAAGTCGGTCAAAGGCGACCGCTTGGCTGTGCTCGACGCTGGCGGCTTCCCGAGCCCCAAGCCATTCGTTCCCGCGAACCCGACCATCTACGAGTACCGGTTCAAGAACCACAAAGGCACGTTCACGGCGCAGCTCACGCGCTCGATCCCGTTCACCGGCGCGCTGATCGGCTTCGCCGAGGACGCGCTGCAGCTCGACGATGGACGTTACTTGGTGAACGACGCCGTGCTCGGCAGCATCTGGATCGCGAACCAGAACGGCAGCATCGAGCCCGGCATCGTGCCCAAGACCTTCGAGCCGGAGGACGCGATCCCGCAGATGTACTACTGCGACACGATGCCGCAAGTGACGGTCGGCGGCTTACCGTTCCTGTTCACGGCGTCGACGGTGCCTGGCATCACGTCGATGGCGCAGATCAAAGATACGCTCTACTTCACCGGCTCGTGCTCGGGGGCCGTCTACTCGGTGCCGCTGAAGGTGCTGAAAGATCAGCGTAAGCCTTGGCAGCGCGCGGCCGACATTCGCGTCGTTTCGCCGAAGCCGGCGGGCGTGCAGGTCGAGGAGCTGCTGGGGTTGACGACGAACCCCTTCGACAGCAAAGATCGCTATTTGTACGCGGCCGATGCGCTGCAGCTGCGGGTGATTCGCATCGATCCGAAGAGCGGCGAGCGAGAGGTGGTCGGCGATGACCCGCACCTGTTCAACTTCCCTTCGTCGCTCGCGTTCGCGCCGCCTGCCTGCGGCTCGAAGAAGGGCGCCGCCCTCCTCACGCTTTCGAACCAGCAGCATCGCTTGACCATCCTCAACGACGCCCTCCAGGAGGACGTGTTTGAGCCGCCGTTCTTGGCTACGATCACTCACTTGAAGTGAGCTCTCGTCGTCGCGATCCCACACACGCCCCCGCAGTAGCAATCTGCCTCGATCGTCTCTTGGACGATTGAGCATGCGTGCCGGCGCGTGAGCGCGGCCGTTTCGATGCTGTTCTGGCGCACGTACACACACACGCGTGTGCGCTCACTCACACACTTCGAATCCGATAACCATGGAGGTTGAAATTCGGGCGTGCGTCGTGATCGTTTTCTGAACGTTTCCAGGCGCGCGTTGCGCCGCAAATCTCGCGAAGCTCGCCGCTTTTTGCGCGCTTTGGATAACCTTTGAGGGTTAGTGGCTTATGCGACGCACAAAGCGGTCGCTTCGCTGTGAGGAAGGAACTCTAGATGTCGCAAGGCTTGTCTTTTGCACCGGTCCACCTCGTTCGGGCCATGGATCGTGAGATGGGGGCGGCGGAGCAGTCCGGCGCGCTGATGCAGACGGCGGACGACGTCGTCTACGAGGGGCGCTACGTCCACCTGAGCGGCGCGCCGCTCTTGAATTTCGGCTCCTGCAGCTACTTGGCGCTCGAGCTGCGCGAGGAGCTGAAGCAAGGCGCCATCGACGCGCTCACGCGCTTCGGTACGCAGTTCCCGTTCCCGCGCGCGATGCTGCAAAACCCGCTGTATCAAGAGCTCGAGGCGTCGCTCTCTCAGATCACGGGCGGCTTTCCCGTGATCGCGGCGTCGACCAGCCTCGGCCACATCTCGGCGCTGCCGGTGGTCGTCGGGCCACGCGACGCGGCGCTGATCGACATGATGGCGCACGCCAGCGTGCACACGGCGGCGTCGCTGCTGCGCGGCTTGCCCGTGATTCCCGTTCCCCACAGCGACCTCAACGTGATCGAGGACCAGCTCAAGGTGCTCTCGAGTCAGCACGAAAAGGTGTGGTACCTGCTCGACGGGCTGTACTCGATGCGCGGCGACTTCGCGCCGCTCGATGAGCTGATGGCGCTGATGGAGAAGTATCCGGCGCTCCACCTGTACATCGACGACGCTCACTCGACGACTTGGACGGGCCGCAACGGGCGCGGCTTCGCCCTCGAGAAGATCGCCGATCGCAGCCGCGTCATCGTCGCGCTCTCGCTGAACAAGGCGTTCGGCGCGGGCGGCGGCGCGATGATCTTTCCGACGCGCGAGCAAGCCAACCTGGTGCGCCGCAGCGGGGGGCCGATGGTCTTCTCGGGCGCGCTACAGCCCCCCTTGCTCGGGGCCGCGGTCGCCTCGGCGCGCATCCACCTGTCGCCGCAGCTCGGCGAGCTCCAGGCGGAGCTGATGCGCCGGCTGCAGCTCACGGTCGACCTGGCGCACAAGTACAACGTGCCGTTGGGTGTCGAGTCGCTCAACCCCGTGTTCTTCCTGCGCGGCGGGTCGACCAAGAACTGCTTCAGCTTGGTGAACTCGCTGCGCGCGCGCGGCGCTTGCGTGTGCGCGGCCATGTTCCCGATCGTGCCGCGCGGCAACGCCGGGGCGCGCTTCACGATCACCCTGCACAACACCCCCGAGGACATCGACACGCTCATGGGCTGGCTCGCGCTGGAATCCGAGCGCCTGGGCCTGGCTCGGCCGAACGCCGCCGAGTGAGCGGCGCGCTCAGTGGCTGACGCGGCCGATGCGCGCCAGGCAGGCGACGGCCGCGGTGAGCTCCGTCGGCTCGACGGGCTTACTGATGTGCAGCTGAAACCCGGCGAGCATCGCTTGGCGGCGCTCGTCAGTGCGCGCGAACGCGGTCAGCGCGGCGGCGGGGATGCGTCCGGCGGCCGTGGGCAGCAGGCGCACCCGCCGGATCAGCTCGTAGCCGTCTAGCTCCGGCATCCCGATGTCGGACAAGATGACGTCGACGGGCTGTTCGTCGAGCAGGCGCAGCGCGTGCGCGGCGGAGCTCGCGGGCAGCACCGTAGCGCCGCCCTGGCTCAGTATCGTCGACGCCAGCTCGCGCGCATCGGGCTCGTCGTCCACGACCAAGATGCGCAGACCGGACAGCTCTTGCGGCAGCTCGTTCGCGGCGCCGCGCGGCAGCGTCAGCGGCAGCGGGCGAACCGTCTCCGCCGGCTGCGGCGCGTTGCCGAGCACCAAGGTGAAGCACGACCCCGCGCCCTCGCCGGCGCTCTCGGCCGTGATGCTGCCGCCGTGCAGCTCGACGAGGTGCTTGGCGATGCTGAGCCCAAGCCCGAGCCCGCCGAAGGAGCGCGTGATCGAGGCGTCGGCTTGCCGGAAGCGCTCGAACACGAACGGCAGCGCGCTCTCGGGGATGCCGCGCCCGCTGTCGGCGACCACGAGCTCGACGATCTCGCCGACACGGCGCAGCTGCACCTGAATCTGCCCGCCCTTCGGCGTGAACTTGGCGGCGTTGGAGAGCAGGTTCCAAACCACCTGCTGCAGGCGGTGGGCATCGCCGATGATGGGCGCCAAGTCTTGCTCGAGCACCGCGCTCAGCTGCAGGCCTTTACCGTCGAGGGTGGGGCGCACGCTGTCGATGGCGGCGTCGACGACGGCGCGGAAGTCCACGCTGCCGACCTCGATGCGCAGCTTGCCGTGCACGATACGCGAGACGTCCAGCAGGTCCTCGATCAGCTGCGCTTGGGCGATGGCGTTGCGCTCGATCACCTCGAGCCCGCGCTTCTGGCGCGCGCTGTCGAGCGTCCCCCCGCTGAGCATGCGCGCCCAGCCGAGCATGGCGTTGAGCGGGGTCCGCAGCTCGTGCGACACCATGGCCAAGAACTCGTCTTTGCTGCGGTTGGCCTGCTCGGCCTGGGCCCGCGCCTCTCGCTCTCTCTCGAGCAGGCTATCGCGCTCGGCCTCGGCCTCGCGCCGCGCGCTGATGTCGACGATCCAGGCCACGCCGCTGTCGGTCGAGCCTTCCCAGGGCGCGATGCCGATCAGGATCGGGACACGGCGGCCGTCTTTGGCGATGTAGGCCTTCTCGAAGGGAGTGCCGATGCCGCGCGACTCCATCTCACGGAAGGCGCGCTCGTCGAGCTCGAGGTATTCGGGCGGGGTCATGTCGCGCCACGACAGCTCGCCGCGCTGGAGCTCCTCGCGCGTGTAGCCCAGCATGGACAGGAAGGCGTCGTTGGCGTCGACGATGCGACCGTCGCGCATCCAGAATACGACGCCGATCACCCCCGAGTCTTGTAGGCGGCGCGCGCGAGCTTCGCTCTCCTTGAGCTCCTCCGCGAGCGCTTCGATACGCTGCCTCGCCTTCACCTTCTCGGTGACGTCGTGGACGAAGCTCGCGATACGGTCGATGTCGCCCTCCGCGTTGCGAAGGGGCTGATACGTGCCGTTCAGCCAGATTTCCCGAGGCCCGTCGCCGCTGCTGATGGCGAGCTTCACCTCGAAATCGTCGAAGGTCTCGCCCGTGCGGTAGATCAAGTCGAGCAGGTGGGCGAACCCTTGGGAGACCAGCTCCGGCATCGCCTCGAACACGTTGCGGCCGACCAGCGGCCCGCGCCCCGCGAGCTCGTCGTTGCGAGCATTCGAGAGCTCCCAGACCCAATCCGGAGCGCGCAGCACGCCGATGGCGGCTGGTGACTGCTCGAACAAGGAAGTCAGACGTTCGGACTCGTCGGGGCTGACCGAGCCGGACGGGCGCGCCGGAACGGAGGGCGGCCTCGGCGCGGCGGTCTCGCTGCAGATCAGGTACACACCGCCCGCGTTGGCGTAGAGCCGGCTGTCGAACCACGCGCCCCAGGGCAGGAAATGGTGCTCGAGGCGCTCCCCTCTGCCCGTCTCCAGCACGCGGCGCAGTGTTCCGGACAGCTGATCTTCCAGAGCCTCGGGGTAGAGCTCCCACAGGCTGCGACCCAAGATTTGCGGCAGGGGGCGCTGGAAGCGCGCCGCGAGCGCCGGATTGACGTAGACGATGCGCGCGTCCGGGTCGAAACGGGCCACCCCTTCTTCGAAAATATCGAAGGGCGAAGGGGAGGTAGGCGTCACTGGCTCGGCCAAGCCCCCTTACTACTACCCGACCGTTCGCCGCACTGCCCCGCATTTCGCGACTCGCGCCGGGGCGCCGATTTCAGCCGAATCGGCGCGTAGCGCGCCAGGGGGGGTGTGTCCGCGCGCACTGGCGCCCCTTCTGCCCGCTGAACCTCAGAAAAGTGATCACGGGGGCGCCCGCTCCTCCACAGAAGCAGGTGTCGCTCGAGCGTCCCATGCGTAACTTTTCCAACCCACGCCAACCGCCGTCCGCTGACTTCGAGCAGACTCCCCGCTTGCAAAACCGTGCGCGCCAGCGGAGCATCTCGCCGGTGACCCGCTTGGAACCGCGGCGGCTCAGTCGCAATTTCCTGTCTCGCGTCGAGACTCCGGCGGGCTTCGACGTGCTGTTCGAGCATTTGTCGGATGTGTACTTCTTCGTGAAGGACGGAGAAGGGCGCTTCGTGCGGGTGAACCAAGGCTTCGTGAAGCTGCTGCGCGCGACGCGCGAGGAAGAGGTGATCGGCTTCAAAGACTCGGACTTCTTCCCCGCCGACTTGGCCGAGAACTACATGCGTGACGATCGCGAGGTCATCCGGACCAGCGAGCCCATCATCGACAAGGTCGAGCTGGTTCGAAATCCCGACGGTTCCATCGACTGGTTTTGCACGACAAAGCTGCCGCTTTTCGACAGAAAGGGCCTACCGATCGGCGTGTGCGGCATCACGCGCGACGTCAAGAAGATGAACACGAACAACGCCCGCTTCTTGTCGTGGGCGCCCGTGCTCGAGATCATGCTCAACGACTACGCGCAGCCGCTGTCGACGGCGGCGCTGGCGGCGAAGGTGTCGTTGTCCGTCAGCCAGTTCAACCGCCAGTTTCGCAAGAAGTTCCACACCACTCCGCGTGCTTACCTGACGAACGTGCGCATGAACGCAGCCTGTCACTTGCTAGTGACGACCGAGCTGCCCATCTCCGATATCTCCTTGCAGACCGGCTTCTACGACCAGAGCCACTTCAGCAATCAGTTCGTGCGGCACCGCGGCCTGCCGCCCTCTCAATATCGAGCCAAGTACGCGCAGAGCCAAGAGCTCGAGGCCGAGCGCGCGCTGGTGGAGCAGGAACGGATGCGTATTTCTTCCAATACGCAGCGCCTCGGGCTGCGGCTCAAGCCGAGCTGAAGCGTGGCTTCGCGCTGATTGGGGCTAATTTCGCGGACGGCGCCGCGCTCGGCTCGGCGTAGCGCCCGGTTGTGCCCGCCCTCGTACCGCGCGGCTCGGAAGGGGTGGATGCGTCGATTGGCGAGGAGCCGATGACGAATCGAGCGGATTTTTCCAGGATACGCGATTCGCTCGAAATGGACGGCGCCTGAATTTTGCAAATCTCCGCGGCTGCCCTCCAAGATCAAATTGTGCTCAAACGTTAGCCTGTAGTCGTCGCGCCGCACCTCGACGAGCCCGCTCGGGCCTCGCCCGGCGCTCCGCAGGAGACATGCCATGACCGTCCGGAATTTCGAGCCCAAGTTCATGCAGGTGGGCGTGCTCACGGCCGCTCTGCAAGAGCTCACTCCGCGTAACGTCCGAGATCCGGATCCGGACCGCGCCATCGAAGACTGGCTCTACTTCGGCCGTGAGATTGGGGCCGACGTGCTACAGCTGTCGGCCGCGCTCCACCCGAGCGAGAGCGACGTCCCCGCGGAGGCCATGCTCGACCCGGTGGCGAACACGCTGGATCTGCGCGCCCCGTTCGACGCCAAGCGGCGCGATCGCGTCGAGGCGGCGGTGAAAGAGTCGAAGGTCGGTATCAGTGATATCGCGTACTTCGACAACCTGCTGCACGACGAGCGCGCGATCCGCGAGAAGAAGCTGGATTTCATGCGCCGCGTGTTCGACACGGCAGCGCTGCTCGGCCTACCGGCGGTGTGCGGCTTCGTCGGTCGGGACCAGACGAAGAGCATGGACCAGAACCTCGAGGCGTTCGAGGCCATCTTCGTGCCGCTCCTGAAGGACGCCAAGGCGCGCGGTATCCGCTACCGCCTCGAGCAGTGCCCGATGCCGGGCTGGACGACCGGCGACAACTTCCATAACAACATCGGCTACGCGCCGGGAGCGTGGATCGCCCTGCATCGCATCTGCGAGCGGCACGGGGTGGGCGACCAGCTGCGCATCCACTACGATCCGTCACACGCCATCTTGATGGGCCAAGACACCCGCTCGATTTTTCAGTTCCTGAAAGACAGCGGCTACGCCTTCTTGGTCGACGGCTTCCACGTCAAGGGCCAGGTCATCAACTCCAAGGGTGTCTCGGAGTGGGGCTACGGCGGGCAGACCATGAACCGCGGTGACTGGGTCGGCGGAAAACCGTCAGAAAAAGCCGCGGACCAGCTGAACGCCTGGAAAAAGCAAACCACGCTGTGCGAGCACGAGCTGCCTGGCACGGCGCGTCATGATCCGCTGGCCTACTTGCAGAATCGCTCGGTCGATTGGCTCGACCACCAGCTGGCCGCGCGCGAGCTGCTTTCGCTGGATTTTACTCGCGCGCCGCTGATCGTCGAGCATGAGTACGGCCCTGCTCGCACTCAAGACAAAGAGAAGCTGAAGCCGGTGCTGGCGGGGTCCCTCGCCTTCACACGCAAAATCGACGAGGCGGCTGCTTGCATGTACGCCCTTCAGAGTGAAGTCTTACCTGCTCAAGGCATCCCGGTGCAGGGACGCGGACGTGAAGCGTATCGTTCCTGATCGGCAGAGCCCCGTTGCCGCGACTATTGCAATGATGCCCCAAGCAAAGGCCAATCCCATGCGAACCTCGATGACCCTCGGCGCCTCTTTCGTTGTCGTGCTGGCGCTCGGCGTCAGCGCCTGCTCGGATGGTCTCAGCGCCACCGACCTCAATCAGAACCCCCCGGCCACCGGCGGGCAGGTAAGCAGCGCAGGCAGCGACGCCACCGGCGGTATTCCGGGAGCGTCCGGTAGCGAAGCGACGGGCGGCGTGAGCGGCTCACCGACGGGCACCGCGGGCAGCGCCGGTACGGGCGTGTTTCCGCAAGGCGGCAGCGGCGGCAGCGGCGCCACGGACACGGGCGGCTCCGGCGGTACCGGCACCGGCGGATCGACGGGCGGCTCCGGCGACACCGGTGGCAGCGCGACGGGCGGCGGCGGCGGCTCTGGCGGCGGCGGCGGCGAAGTCGGTCCCTATTCGGATCGCTCCGGCCCGTTCAAAATGATGGTGTATTCGCGGCAGGGGCCGGGCGGCTACCGGCACGCCAGCGCCATCGATACGGGCAAGGTGATGCTCGCGCAGATCGCGGAGGCACAGGGCTTCACGATCCTCAACGTCGAGACCGAAGCGGACACGGCGAAGTACATCACTCCGGAGCAGATCTCGCAGTTCGAGATCATCTTCTTCCTGAACTCGACCAGCGACATCTTCAACAACACGCAACAGAAGACGTACGAAGACTGGATGACGCAAAAGAACGGCGCTTTTGCCGGCGTCCACTCCGCGACCGACACCGAGAACGGCTGGGCTTTCTACTCGGAAGTGACCGGTCAGTACTACAACGGTCACGGTAACGCCAATACGCCCGATCAGATCCAGCTCGAAGCGTCGATGCTCGATTTCCCGGCCCTGAAGGGCCTTCCGAATCCGTGGCAGCGGAACGAGGAGTGGTACAAGTTCAACTCCTGGCAGCAGTGGAGCGCCAAGCCCGGCTTCAAGATCCTCGGGAAAAAGGCGGCCGACGGCCAGCCGATTATGTGGATTCGCGAGTACGGCAACTTCCGCTCGTTCTATACCGCCATTGGACACGATGGCGTTGTGTTCCAGGACGCCACGGTCAAGAAGCACATTACCGGCGGCATCATGTGGGCCGTGCGCCGCGCGCACTTGATCAAGTAACTAGTTCTCAATAGCAGGTTGATTCGGGCTTGCTTCCGCGGCGCGATTGCCAGTATGGCTTTGCGCGCGCGTTGGCGAGCGTCTACGCGACGACCGAAAGGCGAGTGATGTGGGTTAGCACTAAGAAGGCGAGCGTCGGCGCGCTCATGGCGGTCGCGATGCTGTGGCCGGCCACGTCCAGCGCGGAAATCAAGCTGGGCGAGGCCGACGGCTGGGTCATCACGACTGACGGCCGCGTGAATGCGTTCGTGTCTCACGTCTGGGGCGACAACCGCCCCGAGGGTTTGAACAGCTTGAACTGGGTGGGCTTCAACGAGTCCACCGTGCCGTCTCAGGCCACGGCCGACGGCAAGCTACGCAAGACCAGGGTCCGTTCGGGCTACGTGCCGTCGACTCTCGCGTTCAACTTCCGCAAGGAGATCAGCGAGAACCTGAAGTTCGCGAGCCGCGTCGAGGTGGGGATGCAAATCACCAACATCGACCCGTCTTTCATCGCGGACCCGACGTGGATGGACCCGCGGTCGGTGTACCTCGACGTATCGGGTAACTGGGGTGCGGTGCGAGCCGGCCGCGACTTCAGCTTGTTCCCGCGGCAGAACCTGTTCATGAACTACGAGATCGGCCACGCCTATGGTCTCGGCTTCCCGTGCGCGTACGAGAAGGTGTTCGGCGGCGCGTGCGGTCACGTGGGTTTCGGCACGCTCTGGCCCGACTTCCGCGCTCAGATCACCTACACGACGCCCAGCATCGCGGACATCGTCAACGTGAGCTTCGGCGTGCTCGACCCGAGGGCCATCCCCACTTACGACTGGCTGCAGACGCCGCTGCCTCGCTTCGAGGCGGAGGCCGTCGCCAACATCAGCTGGCGCGAGGGCTGGGGCATCAAGATTTGGGCGAACGGCTTCCAGCAGACCATCGGCACGACGGGCGGCGTCGATCAAGACGGTGATGCCACGACCACGGCCGACGTGGTCCAGAAGGATTTCACGCAGAACGCCTACGGCTTCGGCGGCGGCCTTCAGGCCAACCTCGGTGCGGTGAAGGCGGGCGTCTCTGGCTACAGCGGTCAGGGTATGGACGGCTTCACCACGTTCACCTTCAACCCGATCTACATCAGCCTCGCTTCGGAGGCGAACGGGCGGGAAGTGAAGAACTACGAGCGCGTGTTCCGCACGACGCGCGGCTTCCTGGCTCAGGCCTCGGTCAAGTTTGGCGAGACGTGGGTCATGGGCGGCTTCGGCCAGGCTCGCTTCGATCGCATGGCTCTCGACACGCCCTATACCGTTCCGGCGGCGGCGCCCTTGCTTCGCACGCAGACGGGTATCAGCGCCGGCGTCTTCCATCGCATCAGCCACATGGTTCTCGGGCTCGACTACTTCAACGCTCACTATGCGTTCGACCCGCGCAACGTCGGCGACGCGACGACGGCGAAGTACGTGGACGTCAAGCAGACGGTGCACATCGTCAACGGCGGCGTCACGCTGGAGTGGTGAGCTCAGGGCGTCGATGAACGTCGCCTGGCTGCTACTGCTCGCCGCGCTGATCGCGGGGTGCGAGAGCAAGTCCAGGCGACCGGCGCCCGGTCTTTCTGCGTCCGCTTCTCCTGCGCCCTCTGCCGCGGCGAGCTCCGCCGCGGCGAGCATTTCCGCCGTTCCGGCGATCGTCGTCGATGAGCACGGGGACGAGGACGCGCACCCTCCGCGCGAGCCTCCGCAAGTCTCCACGGCCACCGCGCTGAGCGCGGAGTCGCGAGGCAAGCTCACAACGCTCCGCGTCATGGCGCACGAGGGCGCGGTCATCATCCGCAAAGAGCAGGGGGGATGGGTCATCAGCGGGCCGAACGGCTGTCGCGTCCCCCCGGCCCGCATCGAGCGGGCGCTGGATAACCTGGCGGCGCTCCAGAGTGAGCGGGCGACGGAGCGACCGCGCAGCAGCAGGGCGTTCGAGCTCCAGGTCGTCGTGCAGATCGACCAAGAGCGCGCCTTGCACTTCGACATGGCTGGTCGCGTCGCGGGGCGGGATCTGGTCCAGCTCGGTGATTATTCGACTTACTGGATCTCCGGATTCGACCGCGAGCTGTGGGCGCCCAACGCGCGGGTCTGGTGCGCGGGGCCCTAAAGGCTCACGGCTTGCTGCGCGCTCACTGACGTCGTCTGCCGTGTTTCGCGCTGGACGACGGTCTCGTGCCGGCCGACTGGCGGCGTCGCTGGCGCCCGACTAGCGTAGCGGGGGCTTCCCCTTGGCTGCCCTTGCCGCTAAGCCAGTCCGAGCGCGCCCCGAGGCGCTCATCGCCGATTTCGCGCGTCGCGCGAGCTCGGCGCGCGCCATTGCGCTGGTGTTCGCCGTGATGACGGTGCTGGCGTCGCTCTCGACGCTGGCGATGTCGAGCAGGGCGATGGCTTTGCCGCAGTTACTGGCGGCAGGCGGGTTCGCCTGGGCGTACTGGGTTGGCCGCGCGCCCGAGCGAGCCTCGCTCTCGGGAGCGCTGCTGATCGGCGTGATGCTGGTGCAATACGTCAGCTCGTCCGCGACGGCGGTGCAGAGCGAGCACGTGATCGTGATCGCGTACTTCGTGGCGTTGTGTCCGCTCGTCGCGAAGGCGACGATGCGCGCGCGCGGCGTCGTGCTGTGCGGTTTGGCGGGCGCCGCGGCGCTCCTCGTGCAGGCGTACCTACGTGACCGCGCCGCGCCCGGACACTGGCGTGATTTCGTCGGGGCTGGCTACTACTTCGCGGCGACGTGGGCGGTCGCGGTGCTGGCCGCGATCGCCTCCGAGCGCGCCCTGCGCGCGCACGTGCGTGAAGAGCTACGCGCCGCGCATGCGCTCGCCGCGTCGCGTGAGGCGGAAAGCCGCTACCGCCTGGTGTCGGAGCAAGTGAGCGACCTGGTCTCGGTGCTCGACGAGCAGGGGCGCTTCGTCTACCTCAGCCCTTCGCACGAGCGGGTGCTGGGCGTGCAGCTGACCTCCGCCTTGGGGCAAGCCGCGCCCGAGCTGGTGCATCCGGCCGACTACGAGGGGGTGACGCGTGCCTTCGAGAAGGCCCAGCGCGACGGCGCGGCGTTCGTGGTCGCGCGCTTGAAGGCGCGCGACGAGGGCTTCCGCTGGTTCCACGTTCGGATGTCGCGCATCGAGCCGGGCTCGGACATGGCAGGCGCGATCGCGGTCAGCGCTCGCGACATCACCGAGCTGCAGCGGCTCTCCGAGGCCCTCGAGGGCACGCGGCGCATGGAGTCGCTGGGGCGGCTGGCGGGCGGAGTCGCGCATGATTTCAACAACCTGCTGCTCGTGATCCAAGCCTGCGCGGATCTCGCCGCGCGCCAGCTGCCACCTGAGCACGCGGCGCGCGGTGACTTGGCGGACATCCAGCGCACGACGGAGCGGGCCGCGGCGCTCACTCGGCAGCTGCTCACCTTCGCGCGCCGCCAAGTGCTGCAGACCCAGCAGCGCACGCTGGTCGGCAGCGTGGTGCACGAGCTGGCCCCGATCCTCGAGCGCCTGTGCGGCGCGCAGATCCAGGTGTCGCTCAGCCTCGACTCGGGCGCGGCCGAGGTGAGCGCGAACACGGTCGAGCTCGAGCAAATCTTGATGAACCTCGCCGCCAACGCGCGGGACGCGATGCCCGATGGCGGCACGCTCGAGATCCGCACCGAGCGGCTTCACGTCGAGGCGAGCGAGGCGGACGAGGCGAGCGGACTGCGCGAGGGCGACTACGTCGCGCTGACCGTCAAGGACAGCGGCGTCGGCATGAGCGCGGAGGTTCAAGCTCGCATCTTCGAGCCGTTCTTCACGACCAAGCCCCCGGGCCGCGGCACGGGTCTGGGGCTCGCGACGGTGTTCGGTCTGGTGACGCAGCTCGGCGGGCAGGTCTCGGTCGTCTCGCAAGAAGGCGTTGGCACGAGCTTTCGAGTGCTCTTGCCGCGCGCACAGAGCGAGCCGCCTTCGGGCGTGACGCGCGCGGCGACGCCCGAGGCGAAGGCGCTCCAGGTGCTCGTCGTCGACGACGAAGACAGCGTGCGCACGCTGATCGTGCGCATCTTGGAGGCTTCGGGTCACCTGGCGACGCAAGCGGCGAGCGCGGAGGCCGCGCAGCTGGCCGCGAAAGCGGACGGAGCACGGTTCGACCTCATCCTGACCGACGTCGTGCTCGGCTCGGCAGACGGGCTCACGGCGCTCGACGCGCTGCGCGGGCTGCACCCCGGTGCGTCGGTGATCGTGATGTCCGGCTACAGCCCCACGCCGGAGAGGGTGGCGGAGCTGGCCCGGCAGGGCGCCGAATTTTTGCCGAAGCCGTTCGGGGCCGCCCAGCTCATGGCGGCGATAGGCCGAGCGCGCGGCGCCTAGAGCCCGATTGTTGTGTCCGCGCGGTTCGTCTAAAAGGCCAGCGATGCGCGTCCGCTCGGCCCAACTCTGCTCCCTCCTCGGTCTGCTCGTGGCGTGCAGTGGAGCAGAGGCGTCCCGGCCGGCCCGCGCGAGCG
>JAEYWK010000247.1 GCA_023431345.1 Pseudomonadota bacterium | reverse complement strand
CCGGCTACCCTGATCGTCCAACTTAAAAGTATTATCTTCATCTTTCTTACATTAATTATTGTAAATCAACTCACTGCACAAACGCAAGCAACCGATCATTTCAGATCTAGGCAGAATGGGAATTGGGGTGCAGCAACCACTTGGGAAAGCTCAAGTGATAGTGTTAACTGGAACGTAGCAACAATTTATTATCCAACCGCAGCAAGTAGTTCTATTACTATAAGAAGCGGACACATTGTGACAGCTGGGACTACTGGGCAAAACGCTGATCAAATGGTCATTCAAAGTGGAGGAACTCTGAAGGTTACTCAAAAATTTAATATAAATAATGGGACTGGTGATGATATGACTGTTTATGGGACAATTGAATCAAATAGTGAAATTACAAGAAATGGTCCGGCCTCGATGATTATGAAAGCTGGTTCTAATTATAATTTTAATGCATCAACTGCAAACTTTATTATTTACGTATGTAATTGGGAAGCTGGCTCAAATATTACTGTAAATATTGGATCATACACTTCTCAATTAACTAATTTAGGTCAATCATTTTACAATTTCAACTGGGATGGAACGGGTCAATCTGGGGAATATTTAATTGACTTTCCACCGCAATTTTCTGTTGCTGGTAATTTAATATTTAAAACAACAAATGGACAGCATTTAGTTTTGTCAGGATCACCAACACCTATTACATTTAATGTTAATGGTAATTTTGAATTGCAAGGAAAATCAAGCGTTACTCTCACAAAAGCAACAGGTGCAGTTACACTTAATATAGGAGGTAATCTAAATATTGGATCTATAAGTTCATTGACTTCGCGACTTGGTATTGGCTTAACTGGAATTACAAATAATGTAGTGAATTTAGCCGGAAATCTAAATATAATTACCGGATCAGGAATCAATGCTTATAGCGCACAGCTAAATGGAACAATTTACTTCACAAATTCTTTAATAACGCAACAAATAAATAATTCAGGGATACTTCAAAGAATTAATCTGGTAATTGATCAGGGAACTGATGTATTTGCGCAAAATCTCAATAATAGTCTAAATTATTTCTTAAGTATAGAAGAAAATGGTTCACTTGAAGTTGAAAATTTTACGAATACTGATATTTCAAAATTACTTTTGAAAAATAACGCTTCTTTAATTACAAACTCAGCAGTTGTAAGTGGCACCATGCAACGCACCCTATCGAATGCCGATTGGGGTGTTTCTCAGGATGGGTGGCATCTGCTTTCTTCGCCGGTAGCTTCACAGAGTGTTTCAGTTGGTGGTTTTATTGAGGGAAATTATGATTTTTATGAATGGAGTGAGCCTCGGAATCTTTGGTTGAATCAAAAAGTTGAAGTTAATAACATTACTTCATTTGTTCCGGGACATGGTTATTTTGTTGCTTATCAAAATGGAGGGACTAAATCTTTTGCCGGAGTATTTAATTCAGCCTCTCAGGTTTTTAACAACCTGACAATAACATCTAATTCACCTAATTCAGGTTATCATTTGTTAGGAAATCCTTTTCCATGTGC
The DNA here is from genome assembly GCA_023431345.1 of Pseudomonadota bacterium. Lineage (GTDB taxonomy): Bacteria > Myxococcota_A > Polyangia > Polyangiales > Polyangiaceae > PMG-095. Next base: position 1,714 of record JAEYWK010000247.1, on the reverse strand, counting down.
TCTTGACTGGGGTAGTGGCTCCTGGAATCGTCTCAATGTCAGCAATGTTGCAAATGTTTGGAACGAAACAGCTTTGAATTATCTGCCGATTACCATATCTACTGATAATATCATCCCTGCCAACCAGGGTTTCTTTGTTCAGGCAGTTGCTCCAGAGAATTCAATAACTATTCCTGCAGATGCCAGAGTCCATAGTAACCAGGCATTTTATAAAAAAACAGAAGTTGCTGAATTATTGCATCTGAAGATGAAGTGTTCTGAAAACGAAACGTGGGATGAGACAATTATTCAGCTTGATCCCGATGCCTTTACTTCTTTTGATCAAATGGATGGTCATGAGATGCAGGGAAGTGAGAATGCACCACAGATATACACGATACTCGCTGAGGATGAGATGCTTTGTGTGAATGCGCTTCCATTGAATGATATCCCTCCTGTAATCCCACTTTATTTCAGAACCGGTGCAGGAAATAATTACACCTTAGAGGTTCTTGATAACACAATCTCCCGTCCTATTTATTTGGAAGACCTTCTCACAGGTACAATTCAACAGCTGGAAAAATCTTTGACTCTTCCGTTAACAGCTTCATCTTCAGAAAACAGAGAGCGATTCCGCTTACATATGGGGCCTGTGAGATTGCCTGAAAATGAATCAAAGCCGACGCTTCAGGTCTATAGTTCAGGCAATTCTATTTACTTTAAAAATTCATCAGCCAATGAGATGAATGTTGAATTTGTTGTGACAGATCTTTCCGGAAAAGTCATTCATTGTGGTAAACCTGGAAACAGTGCCCTGAGTACTGTTCAGTTGCCTAACCTGATAACCGGAGTTTACCTGGTAACAGCTATCTCCAGCGACAGCACGGAAGTCTTTAAAATTTACATCCAAAACTAATTAAAAACATTTCTAAACAATAAATTTCCGATCATGAAAAACCACATGAAGCTAGCGGTTGCTTTACTGTGCACCGTATTATTGATTTTTATTATCACTCCGGAATTAAAATCACAAGGACCACCACCTCCTCCGAAAGATGAAGAACACAATATTGGACATGGATCAGATCATGACAATCCACCTCCTGATGGTGGCAGCGCTCCCCTGGGTTCAGGTGTTGCAATTTTATTAACGATGGGTGCGGGTTATGGGATCTGGAAATATCGTCAAAGCGGAAAACAATCCTGAGATGTTGGGTTGATTACCCTGATTATTTTACTTTGTTTCGCGTGGGGACTGGGGTTCAGATCTATTGAACCCCTTGAACTATTTGAATAATCTTGAACAACCCTGAATCCCTCGATAAAAACTCGGGGACCTCAACTTTGAACAATTTTTTTCTTATCATTGCACTCACATGCACAAACCTACATACATCATGAAACATCACTACGCCCTTCTACTAATATTGTGTTCCGGTGCCCTGGCGGCGCAGGATTATGTGCCATTCAATGCGGCATCAGTCAAAACATTTGCATCATACCCCGCCCAATCGGCAACTTACAGTCTTGGGTTTGATTCGGTGAGTTCGGCAGCCGGGTTCACAGTTTATTATCCATACATGGGGATAGAAGATTATGAAATCGAATTGGGCGAAACCTGTACCCCCCTAGGCGAAAACCTCTATTGCTTCCCGGAAACTAAACCGCTCTGGCTCGGTATGGACATCACCGCCGATGACGGAGGCAGCTACATGTTTCAAAACAACCTGCACGC
>JAEYWK010000221.1 GCA_023431345.1 Pseudomonadota bacterium | reverse complement strand
GGCTAAGGTTCAGGTCAATAACTTGGTAACAGAAACATGACATGAAAGTAAATAAGAATAAAAAAATAAAAGAGTACATTAAATCAGAATATCTATCGAAGAAATTAATTGATAAGATAACTCAAGTTATTTTCAATGAATCAAGTTATGAGTATAGAACAAAGAATAACTTCCTAAAGTGCATTGGCATCATCTATAATTATCAAATCAAAGAATATGAGAATAAAGAAATCTTTGTGCCTTTAGGAAATGCTTATTGGAGGAAAGTGTTTGGTGGAGATTACCACAAGAAAGTCTTATCCCCTCTGTTGAAACTATGGATTATTGAAAGACATGATTTTGGATATAGGCACTACAATTCGATTAGCAAAGGCAAATCTAAAGGTCTTGTTGGTATTAGGTATCGAATTAATCCAGATTTATTGAATGAAGAATTTGATGAAATGCATTACATTAATAAAGGTAGGATTGTTTCTGCTGAGGAAGAAATAAGAAATGAAGGTCAGCCATTTAAGCAAGAATTGATTCCAGATAAGAATTTCCTAGTATCGATTGACCACACGAGAGCAAATAAATGGATTGAAGAGAACGCTCAGAACATCTGCAAGGAATATCTTAGAGTGGACTACATCAAAACATTGCCTGATGAGTTAATAGTTAAATGTAGAGAGTATCTTGACACTGGTTCATACAACACTCAATACTCAAGTATACAATCACTGAAATCCATTGCTCAGACCAAAGGAAAGGAATTTTTCTTCTTTAAAGATTCGTTTTATTTATCTGATATGGATGAATTTTTAAAACACCGTACAACAGGTATAATATACCATTACAAGCAAGAGATATCCAAGATAGGTAAGGTAGAGTTGGTAAACAATAAAAGTTCTGTAACTCTGCGCCTTTATAATCACTTGGTGAATTTCCCAAGTAAGATACTTAAATTCATTATCCTTGATGGCAAACCAATAGTTCAATTGGATTTACGAACATCCCAGTTGTTGTTGTTTTCCAATATTCTGAACGTTTATTTGAAAGATGGTAGGGAATTGTTATCTGGGGACTTCAAACAAAAGCCAACTCAAACCTATCTAAAAAGGCTGTTTAAAGTACTCGACAACCATAAAGCATTACTTCCATCTACTGGTGTAGATATCCACGGAAATCAGTTGATGTATAACACCACTTCTGATGTGACGAAGTTTATCAAGGATGTATTTTTCAATGACTTTTATGAGGTTTTACAAAATGAATTGAAATTGCCCAGTAGAGGTTTAGCAAAGCAACTGGTCTTCAAACTTCTATTTAAAAGAACCAATAAACCAGATAAGTTTTTAGAATTGTTGAATCAACGTTATCCTGTTGTAATGTCGATTATAGCGGGGTTTAAGGACTTAGGCAATAGCAAAAACCACAAAACTGTTAAAGATGATTTGGAAAGCAATTTCTCAGTATTTCTCCAATGCGTGGAATCTGAAATTTTTATTGATAAAATTTTGATTCCTCTTCGAGAGCAAAATATACCATGCTTTACAAGGCATGATTCTGTTGTAGTGGCTGAAGGCTACCAAAAGAAAGTTGAAGACCATATTAGGAAAGTATTTAGAGATATGGATTTCAGGTATAATCATTCTGTTGAAGAAAAATTCTGGGAACTTGCTGATGAAGAATCTCTTGAAAATGGTGGATACTTAGACTGGCTTATTGATGAAAATGAATTAAAGACCGATTTTGATGTTGAAATTGGATGGTCTGAGAATGAAAGTGATGAGATTGATAAGGATGTTTATAAAGAGGAAAATGAATTTGAGAATATGACTGATGAAGATGATATTGATGAAGCAAACGATAATGAGCCAATTCACAAATTAAGAATGATTGGAAAACTAGATAATTATTATGGTTTTATTGATGTGGACTTTCTTGAAGAACTAACACAACTCCCAGAACTTAGCCAGCAGAATAAGAACATGCTATTTGACGACATTGAAAACCTTCATCAAGGACATACATTCTTGAGTGATGAAACGAATAAATTATTGCGATTTCTAGCAATGGATTAAATTTAAACAACGTTACTTAGTCATTAAGATTCTCATTTGATAGTTTCAATCCACAATATCTTGCCCACAATACCATGACCAATTCTCTTTGTTGCCAAGGCAAATTCAATTTCTGTATTCTTTCAAAATAATCAGCATAGGGCATTAGAATGAAATCATCTATACCATTTCCAATCATCTTTTTGAATTGTTTACCAGCGTTAATTGTTGGAGCATCATCATGATGGCAGAACAATCCTGTAATGGCAAAATCAAAGTCTGATTTCAATTGAACAGCAAGCAACTCATTTCGGAATAACTGATTGAAATATGGATTCCTGATGTAAGAAAAATAGTCTTGTGGAAATCGGTTGCGATTTAAAGTATACAACTCATTATAGTGCATATAATTTTTATCTCCAGCATCACCATAGAAAATATTTGTCTTAGGTCTTCTGTAACTGAATGTGTCAGTGTATTTGCATTCAAAACCAATGAAACCTATTTGAGAATTCGATTTGACGACAAATCCAAAGTCGAATGCCGATTTATCCTTAGTAGATGTAGGAGCAAATTCAAATACAACATCTCTAACTTCGGTAATTTCTGGTCTAAGACTTTTAAGAAAAGCCAGTGCAATTTCAGGATACGATTTGAACCACCCGAAGAAATTAAATGCCAAAGGTTGGCTTGATAATAAATTGTTGAATAATCGGTCTTCATCAATCATTCCAGATTTTGTTTCCTTATTAAGGTCTAAGGAGCATTTTACGGTATTTACAATCTCAGCACTTAGGAAGTTCTTAAAAGTTGTTTCGCCATTGCTTATGCGATTGCAAACGGGTTTAAATAACTTGTTCTTTGCATCCCAGTATCTGCCTTGCTCTTCATTTAAAACAAATGCTCTCCACCAACCTTGATGCTGTCTGAAGCGACTAATAAATTCTGGTTCTACAGGAAGTATGCCGATGTCTGATTTCATTTCAGGGTATATTTTAGACCAATAAAGATATGATATTGTAGCAAATCACATCGAATTTTGAAGACTACTTGGATTGTCTGGGTAAAGATATTGCAACAAATGTTAAGCAATAATAAGGGTCATATTTTGGGGAACACTACATATCATCAATGATGGACAAAATCTCAGCGGGACTTGTTTTTAAATATTCGGCAAGAATAAAAAGTGTCTGCAAAGTGATGTTATTTCCATTCTCTGCTCGTGAAATGGAATTTCGGTGAATATTGACGTTTTCACCCAATTCTTGCTGGGTCAGATATGCGTTGAGTCTTAATTCCTTTATATATAGCCCAATTGCCACATGTTGTTGATGATATGGGTCGTCTGCTTTCTTTGACATTTTCGGGCTTTCTTATTAAATACTTCAATTCACAATTAATTGTGAATTAGCATGTACTTAATTAGCATATAACTAGCGGAAAACGTAAGATTAACCTGCTGTAATAACCCCTTTTTTCAGAGATTTTTACCTAATAATGCCTAAAATAACGTTGATTTAGGCATTTTTGAGATAAAAACATTCAAAATGTACCCCCTACACACAGAAGTTCATGATAACAATTTAATCCTGTTAAATTTTTTTGAAATAATCGGTGTTTTTTGTAATAATTTGAAAAAAATGTACGTATAGTCACTTAAGTCTAAAAAAGTTAATCACCTAATAAACAAAACTATGAAAACAAACAGACCGCCTTAAGTCGTGTCGAATATAACATGGATATTGCTATTTCAAAATCGAACTTATTTGTAATTTAAAACAGAAAATATGACATTAAATAATAAGAATTCAGTTAAACTAACAGATTATCAGGTTGAGTCATTATTACTAGTTGATTCAAAAATTCAAAAAGCAATTGATGCTATTCTATCAGTATTTAAGAGATATTATCCTACTGGCTTTTCGTTCCCACTAAAATTAGATGACCTTAAAAATCAAAATAATAGCATTACAGTCCTTTTGACAGAATCGCAAATTAATATATTATCCCAAATTAGTTCTTCTATTCAAGATGCATTTAATAAAGTATTTCTGCTTTATGAATCGTATTATCCAACAATTACTAGCGTAAGTGCTTTCAATGGAGGTGATGACCTTATGATAGTGACCACACCAACTAATTTCTTTTTTTCTGATTTTTTGCTTTGCGATGATATAGAGGATGAATTAATTGAAAAAGGGATACCTTACAAGACAGTCTTCCATGATGATAAAGGAGTTATCTTCACCTTAGACCAGATGTCTCAGATGTATAAGTATTTTAAAGAATATTACAGTGACAGAAGACCACCAGATAAAGAATCTATTTATATATTTGAAAATAAAAGGGGAAAGAAATTTTATCAGACATTCGAATTTAAATCTAAAAATCTTAGTATTTCTTTACCATTATACTCCTAATTAAAGTAGTAGAGATAAAAAACCTGACATGCAAAATATGCTCAGGTTTAATTTTATGTGCTAACTATTAATTTTCAAACAATTAGAATACTTTCACTTTATTCCTCTAAAAAATTCTTCTGGTGTAATTTGAAAAATTTTGAGCAATTGCAATAAAGTACTGAATTTATAATCCTTTCCGTTTTCAACTCGCCAAACTGTCATGTGACTGATTTTATGCTCTAGAGCAAAACGCTTATAGTTCGGTTCAATGGTCTTCCTAATTTCGGAAACCTTTCTTCCAATGATTTTTAGTTTCAAAGCAGTATCTGGTTTGATTTCCTGAATCTTCTCCATCACCTTTTTTTTTCAAAAGTAAAAAAAAGCAACATAAATGTTGCATGCCTAATAACTGTTGCATTATATTTGTACAATGAAACGCAAAAAAAACAAGAAGACTTCTCCAAAGAAGGATGAAAAGTTCCAAGAAAGGACAGGTAGACACATCGTGGTTGTTGGATTTGATAATGACATCATAAGTGATATCACGATTTTGGATGTGGATGAAAATTTTTTTACAGGACTGGTAAATAAAACACTTTTTAATTAAATCTATGGCACATATAGCATTATACATGAGAGTTTCCACATCAGAACAAACTAATGAGAATCAGAAAATCAGATTGATTGAGTTTGCTGAAAGGCGTGGTGATACCTATGACATTTATGAAGAAGTCGAATCCAGTCGAAAAACACGACCAGTTAAACAGGCATTGTTGG